>JAIDRY010000202.1 GCA_029061465.1 Clostridia bacterium | reverse complement strand
TGCCCGCAAGTAAAAAGCAATAGCTCTGTTTGTCCCCCCTGCCGACTCTGCCGCGCAGCTGGTGGAGCTGTGAAAGACCGAACCTTTCAGCATTATAAATAATCATGACGGTTGCGTCGGGAACGTCTACCCCTACCTCTATAACCGTGGTGGAAACAAGGCAGTCGTACTCCTTTGCCTTGAACGCGGACATAATTTCGTTCTTTTCTTTGTCCTTCATTTTGCCGTGTAAAAGCGCGACGCGGACGGACGGCATCTTTGCGCGCAGCTCGTCGTAAAGCTCGGTTACGGACATAACAGTGCCCTCGTCGTCGCCCTCTATCTTAGGGCAAACGAAATATGTCTGGTTGCCGAGCGCGGCTTGCCCCTCGACGTATTTAAGCATATCGGCGTACTTCCTTTCGGGGATTATCGAGGTGGAGATTTCACGGCGGGCGCGGGGCTTATCCGTTATGGCGGTTATATCCAAATCGCCGTAAAAGATTAACGAGAGCGTGCGCGGAATGGGCGTTGCGGACATAACGAGGACGTCGCACCCCTCACCCTTTTCAACGAGGGACGAGCGCTGCGCTACGCCGAAGCGGTGCTGTTCGTCGCAGACGGCGAAAGCAAGATTTTTGAAATTGACGTCCGATTGAATTACCGCGTGAGTGCCGCAGACGATATTTATTTCACCACTTGCAAGCCCCGATTTTATCGCGCGTTTTTCCGCCGCGGAGGTCGAACCCGTCAAAGCCGCAACGGAGTATTCGGGAAAATATTTTTTTATAAGCTCGGCGTTCTGCCGCGCAAGCACTTCGGTAGGCGCAAGCATTGCCGCCTGATAGCCCGACTTTACCGCCATAAAAATGCCCGTCAGCGCAACAGCGGTTTTACCGCTTCCGACGTCGCCCTGCAACAAAAGGTTCATTTTGTGCGGCGAATTCAGGCGGTCAAAAATATCGGCGACGGCATAATTCTGCCCAGCGGTAAACTCGAATTTAAAGCGGGATTTAAAGCTTTCTATATCGCTTTCGGTAACGGAGTAACGGCGCAAACGCGCTTCGTCGCGCCCGCCCTTTATTACCTTGAAAGCCGAAAGAAGCAAAAAGTATTCTTCTATCGCAACGCGCTCGGAACCGAGCTTGACGTCCTCGAACGATTGCGGACAGTGCACTTTTCTGTACGCTTCCGCAAGACTTATTAATGAATATTTGCGCTGCAGAGGCAAGGGGATACGGCTTATAAAACTCACCTTAGAGAGCGCCTGACTTACCGCCACGCGGACTATTCCCTGCGTGAGCGAACCCGACAGCGAGTATACGGGGATTAGGCCCTTTAACCCGAAGTTTTTATCGGCAGGCTCGAAGGACGGATTGTTCATCTGACAGCCGAAGCCAAACTTTTTTTGTACCCGTCCGTAAAAGAGATACTCGCCCATTTTCAGCTTGTTTGCAACGTAGAGCTGATTGAACCATACCGCGGTAAAAAGCCTGTCGCCCTGACGGCAGGAAGCCTTGACGTAGGGGCGGCGGGAATAGCGGTTAACCTCGACGTTTAACACTTCGCACTTGGTTAAGATAACGTCGTTGTGATAGGCGTTGTCCAAAGTCGTAATATGGCGCAGGTCGAGATAGTCCCTCGGATAATGACGGACTAACTCTTCAAGCGTGTAGATATTAAGTTTATTGAAGTCCTTTTCCCTTTTTTCGGAAACGTACTTTAAACTTTTAAGTTCCATATTACTATTCACAAAAATCTCGGCTATTCTGCGCCTACGATTTTTCGTGATTTGGGAAACTAAGTTTCCCTTGGCGCAATATTAAGGGCACACAAATATATAATTGCGCCAATTCCCTTCCAGTAAGCCGCAAGTATGCGCAAATTGAGTGCGCGCCCCAAAAGCGTGGTTTTGGGGCGCGCCGTTAATTATTTAAATTTTTAAAATTACTCTAAACTTACCATGTAATAATACACGGGCTGTCCGCCGAAGTGGAAATCCACGTCGCAGTCGGGATATACTTCGGAAAGCTTACCCGCAAGCGCTTCCGCCTGCTCTTCCGTTATGCCTTCGCCGTAATAGAGAGTTATCATCTCGTGGTCGTCGTTCTTCAACGCTTTGACGAGCTTTATGCACGCGTCGTCGATATTGTCGCTCTTGGCAAGAATGCGCTTGTTATCGAGACCTATTATATCGCCCTCTTTGAGCTTAAAGCCGTTCATCGTAGTTTCCCTTACGGCATAGGTTACAAGCCCCGACGCTACGTTATCTATCGAGTGCGTCATATTCGTCTTGTTTTCGGGCACGGACGCTTCGGGATTGAACGCAAGCGCGGCGGCAAAGCCCTGCGGCACATTTTTGGTGGGAATAACGTGTATGGTGCGGTTATTTACAAGCCCCTTTGCCTGTTCAGCCGCCAAAATTACGTTGGAGTTGTTGGGAAACACGAATACGTTTGCCGCGTTGATTTTCTGAACGGCGTCCGCGATATCCTGCGCGGAGGGGTTCATAGTCTGTCCGCCCTCGATAACTCTGTCGCACATCAAGTCCTTGAATATTTCTTCAAGTCCCTTGCCCGCGCAGATAGCAAGCATACCCATATCCTTCTTCTCGGCTTCGAGCTTTGCCTTTAACGCACGGTTCTCTTCGAGCATATTTTCAATCTTTATTCTGTCAAGCTCGCCGAGCTCTAACGCCATAGTAAGCGCAACGCCGGGGGTGTTGGTATGCACGTGGACCTTTATAAGCTCCAAATCGCCTATACAGATAACGCTGTCGCCGATAGACATAAGCTTTTCTTTGAGCTTGTCTATATCGGCAAGCGTGGTCATGGGCTTTATGTTTATTACGAAGAACTCGGTGCAGTACGCGAACTCTATCTCGCCGAGGTCGAGGTTGATTATATCGGAGTTGTCGCCGAACACGTCGTCCTCGGATTTTTTGTTATCGGAAGCCTCGGTGGGGATATCACCCAAATCCCCCTCTTCACCGGAGAGTGCGGCAAGGAAGCCGCGCATAATCGTCATTAGACCTACGCCGCCCGAATCAACTACGCCCGCCTTTTTCAAAACGGGTAAAAGCTCGGGGGTTTTAGCCAAAGCTTCGTCGCCGACCTCTATTAAAGCCGTGAGGAAAGGAACAAAGTCCTTATGCTTGCTTGCAAGCTTAGAAGCGCTTTCCGCCATCAAGCGGACGACCGTAAGAATGGTACCTTCCTTGGGGATTGACACTGCGCCGTACGCAACCTTGGAGCCGGACTCCATTGCTTTTGCAAACGTTTTAGTGTCGAACGAGTCCTTGGTTTCGCGTATCACCGAACAGATGCCGCGGAATATCTGTGAAGAAATTACGCCCGAATTTCCGCGCGCGCCCTTTAACGCGCCCTTGGAAACGGCGTCGCAAATTTCCTGAAAACGGTTTGAAGTACAGCCGTTCATTTCCTTTACTGCCGACTGTAACGTGAGCGACATATTAGTACCCGTGTCGCCGTCGGGAACAGGGAACACGTTTAAAGCGTCCACTTTAGCCCTGTTTATTTCAAGCATTCTGGCACCGGTTGCAACCATCTTTCTGAATTCGGTGCTGTTGACTGTTTTCTGCATAAGACCTCTTTTAAAACACCTTTTGTAAAAGGCGGGTATCGATTATTGTAACACGAAAAAACGGGGAAAGCTTAAAGCTTTACCCCTATTATGTTTACGTTTACGGTATCTACTATCATACCCGTAAATTTTTCAACTTTGTATTTTACGCCCTCTTTCAAGGACTCCGCAACGGCGTTTATTGATACGCCGTACTTGATTATTACGTTAATATCGATATAAATTCTGTCGCCGTCGGTTACTACCTTTACGCCCTTTCCGTCGGGCTGTTTTTTAATGAGCTCCGAAAGCGATTCGGATAAACGGCGGGAAGCGGTATCGACTATTCCGTAACATTCGAGCGCAGCATTTTTAGCCACCTTTGCGATGGCGGAATCGGATATTGAAATTTTACCGTATACGTTGCTGGTATTTACCGACATTGTGCACTCTCCGTATTTTGCTACGCAATTTATATTACGCGGCTTACAAATAATATAACTTACGTCAAATTATTTTGCAAGTTTTTTTAATGATTTTAGCTTATTTTTTTATTTTTGAAAACTAACTTTAAAAATTATTTTGAGATTTTAATAAAAAATTAGAACTTTAAAGGCAAAATCGATTGATTTTTTTTAAAGTGCGTGGTATATTAGTTTAAGCCGACTGCGAGCGGCTTTATTTTGATTTAAATCCCACGGAGGTATTAATATGTCGAGAGTATGCACGGTCTGCGGAAAGGGTCAGACGACGGGTAACAACGTGAGCCACTCCAAAAGAAGAACGAGAAGAACGTTTAAGGCTAACGTTCAGAAGGTTACTTACGTAGGAAACGGCGGCAAGCCCGTTACAGGCTACGTTTGCACGAGATGCCTTAAATCAGTTGAAAGAGCGTAAACAATACACATTGAAAAACGCAGGCTTTTTGCCTGCGTTTTTTATTTATTATTTTAACCCCTTATTTCTTTGAATACTCGGAAGAAGTTTTTATAGGCTAATTTTTCTATTGTATTAAAGGGCAAGCCGCGTCCGCTTAAATATTCGAACAAGGCTTGCATACGGGTACAGTCTTCGAGCTGAGGAGAAAGCGGTATGCCGTCGAAGTCGGAGCCAAGCGCCGCGACGTCTTCACCGCCGACGTTTATAATATGGGAAATATGATTGTACACGCTTTCAAAGCCGCCGCTTCCGCCCAGAAAATCAAAGCAGAAATTTACACCCACTACGCCTCCGCAGTCGGCGATTTTTTTAATTTGTCCGTCGGTCAGATTTCTTGAAACGTTATAAGCCCCCTGCGCGTTGGAGTGGCTTGCGACGAGCGGGATTTTTCTGCCGTTTAAAAGTTCGTCCGCGCCGCCGTCGGAAAGGTGGGAAATATCGATTATAATTTTAAGCTTATCAAGCCGCTCCGCCGCCTCGCGCCCCAAATCCGTCAAACCCGTATTTACACGCTTTTCAAAGGCGGGAAAATCGTTCTCGAAAATGAGGTTGGGGCGGGCAAGCGCGTTTTCATAATTCCAGACTAAGCTTGCCATGCACACCCCGTTCTTTTCAAGGGCGTTAAGCCTATCCAAATCCGTACCGATAAAGCCGAGGTTTTCGACGGTGAGTATAGCGCCGACTTTATTTGATTTTTGCGCCGCTACCAAATCCCCGTAATTTTCTACTGACAAAATCAAATCCCCGTGCTCTAATAGCATACGCTTGTAGAACGCGAGGTATCTTTCAAAGTCTTTCGGGGCGGTTTCGCCCTTGGTAAAAATTGCGAAACACTGTGCGGCACAGCCCGATGAACTAAGTCGTTTTAAATCGAGCTGAAATCCGTTTTCGCGCAAGTCCGCTACCCTGTCCGCGCAGACGGTTACGGTGTCGCAATGCATATCCGTATAATTTATAATTTTCATTTGCGAAGAATAAGTCTTAAAATTTTCCTTATAGGCTTAGGCGGTTTAATGCAAATTACCGTCATACTGCACCCCCTTTAAAGCTGTTACTTATATTGTATGCTAGGGAGCGTTAAAAGGTTAAGCTTTGAGCGAGGCTATCGCCGCTTTCATATCGGGAGAGCCCAACACCGCAGAACCCGCGACGAGAATGTTAGCCCCAGCCTCCCTTATCGTTTTTGCGTTGTCTGTCGTAACGCCTCCGTCTACTTCTATATCCAAATCGGGGCGCCCTATCTTAATTGCGTAGGCGCGCGCCTTTTTTATTTTATCCAGAACTTCGGGGATAAACTTCTGTCCGCCGTAACCGGGGAATACCGACATTAAAAGTATCATATCACACTCTTGAAAATACGGAAAGATATTTTCCACGGGAACGTCGGGGTTGACCACCGCGCCGCACTTCACACCGTATGAGCGGATAAGTGCAAGCGTTTCTTTAAGATACGTAGGAGAAATTTTTGCGCACGCACCGTAGTGGACTGTTATCATATCCGCGCCCGCTTCCGCAAAGAATTTAATCTGCGTTTGGGGGTGTTCAATCATAAGATGAACGTCAAGCGGAAGCTTTGTCAAGGAACGGATATTTTTTATCATCTGCGCGCCGAAGGTTATAGGACCTACAAAGCTGCCGTCCATAACGTCGCAGTGTATCAAATCCGCACCCGCGCTTTCAAGTTTTTTAACCGTTTCACCCATTGCCGAAAAGTCAGCCGAAAGTATCGACGGCGCTATTTTTGTAATCATATGCTTTTCCTTAATTATCGTTATTTTCAATGTAGCTTGCGCGGAGTTGTCCGCACGCGCCGCCTATATCCGCGCCTATCTGTCTGCGCAGAGTTGCGGAAAGTCCGCCCTTTGTAAGTAAGCCCAAAAAGCGGTAAGCGGCCTTTTCGTCAATAGATTTCAAAGTGCGCTCCTTTACCTCGTTGAGCCTTATCAGATTGACGTGGCAGGGTCTGCCCTTTAAAAGTGAAATAAGTCCGTCCGCGTGAGCCTTGTCGCAGTTTTCATCCGCGATTAAAGAGTACTCGAAAATATACCTTCTGCCCGTCTTTTCAAAGTAGTATTCGCACGCTTTCAAAATTTCCGCAATCTTATATTTGTTCGCAATAGGCATAGTGCGTGCGCGCCCCTCGTCGGTGGTCTGATGCAGGGAAATGGTTAAATTCACAGGCAAGCCCTCGTCCGCTAGGGAATATATTTTGGGCACTATTCCGCACGTTGAAAGGGATATATTGCGGGGTGAAATATTAATTCCACCCTTCGCCGAAACGGCCCTTAAAAATTTTACCACGTTATCGTAATTGTCGAGCGGTTCGCCGCTGCCCATCAATACGACGTTAGTTACAGCGCGCGGAGTGAACTCGGCGGAGTGAAGCGCGTCGACGGTCAGAACCTGACAGAGTATTTCACCCGAAGAGAGATTGCGCACAAGTCCGCCTAAAGTGCTTGCGCAGAACTTACAGCTCATTCTGCACCCGACCTGCGTGGATACACACTGAGTGTTGCCGTATTTGTAGCGCATAAACACGCCCTCTATCACGTTTCCGTCGGCAAGGGCGAAAAGGTATTTTTCCGTACCGTCCGACGAGTGAAAGGTCTGGATAATTTTCACCGGCTCGTCCTCGTACTCCTCCAAAAGCTTTGAACGGAGTTCGGCGGATACGTTTATTTTCGAAATTTTTTCGCCGCGCATTATTCCCTGATACAGTTGCTGTGCGCGGAACTTTTTTTCGCCGAGTGATATTACAAGCTCTTCTAATTCACCGTACGATAAATCCTGTAAAATCTTTTTCATTGTATAAATTGTACCAAAGTGTTGAAGCACTCTTCCATAGCATCGGCGGAAGGCATATGCCCCGCATTTTTCACAACCTTTACGGTTACGTTTTTATTGTTGCAGTTTTCAACCGTTTCCAAAACCGTTTTGGTTGAAGTTACGTAATCGGTATCGCCCTGCAATATTAAGTATCTTACTTGTACTTCCGACAAAAGCGGTGATAAGTCTAAATTTAAAAGTTCGCGCCATAAAGTTGTGTTATTCGCATAGCCGTTTTTCATAACGGCTTTAAAGTCTTTAAAAGAATAATCGGGGCTGGTCAAAAGACCTTTCACGATTTTGCCTATCGGCGCGGGCTTCGCATTTTTATTGTAATACGCGTCGGTATGCTTATTTAAAAGCTTGTATAAAACTTTAAGATTTTTATCGAGTACGGCGTATTCGCAATCCGTTCCGGTTTCAAGAATTTTTTGCACGGTCTGCCTTGCTTTGTGCGGAGCGGAGGAAAACGCGGAAGCGATTTCTTCATTGAAAAAAAGATTTTTTAAAACGTGACCGTAAACAAATACGCCGTCAAGTTTTTCAGGAACTCTCAAAGCCGTTTTGAGCGCTAATATGCTGCCCCAGCTTATACCGAAAAGATAGAGCTTGTTTTCGGGAAATCTCTCCTTTATTTCCGCTACAAGGTCGCGGGTCATATCGACGAAGTTTTCTATTTTGAAACTATCGTCTATTTTACAGTTGTTCGCCCCGCAGCCGACCTGGTCCCAGAAAACCATAACGGCTTTACTTGTCCATTCGGGGAACAGTCCGCGGCAGCCCACCGAAAACGGAACGGGTGAACCGGGACCACCGTGCAAGACAATTACCACGGGCAGATTTTTACTTTTGCCCTCTATTAAAACTTTCTGCTTATAGCCGCCCAAGGTCAGTTCGGTAACTTCGGATACCTCACAGCTTTTTATGTAATTTTTGCGTTCAGACATTTTTACTCCTTTTAAAAGCCGTTAAATAAAAACCCGCGCCGAGAGAGATATGCGGCAGAAACTGCAAGCCGAATTTTGTTGTGCGGTGTTCAAGCGGACTATCGGGAATTGCAAGAGAGAACTCAGTATTGCCTAATAAAAATTCGTAGGCGCAACTGTCGTTTTCTTCAGGCAGGACGGAGCACGTCGAGTAGTACAGCGTGCCGCCCTGTTTTACGTACCTTGCGCAGTTTTTCAAAATTGCAAGCTGGATTTTTTTAAGCTCCTCGATGTCGCTTTCTTTTCTGAAAAGTTTTATATCGGGATTTTCGTTTATAACCCCCGTGCCCGAGCACGGCGCGTCGCAAAGCACTGCGTCGAACCTGCCCTCGAAGTCGGGATTAAATACCGAGCTGTCGGCTTGCATTGCTGTTACGTTTTTTACGCCCATCCGCGAGCAGTACGACTTTATAAGTTCAACCCTGTGCGGGTGCAGTTCGCACGACACCACGCTTTGAAATTTATCGGATAAAAGTACGGATTTACCGCCGGGGGCGGCACACGCGTCAAGGAGCGTTCCGCTACCTTGTACGGCGTTACAGATTGCAATAGAGCCTACCGATTGAAAAGTATAGTTACCCTCGAAAAAGCCGCCGTCGCGCACGAAACTGTGGAATATGTGTGCGCCTTTGAATGGAGTTTGTATATGCGGCTTTTTTAAATATTCCTCTTCGCCGCGCACGAATCTTACGCATATTCCCTTTGACGGCGCGGATAAAATTTCAGCCGCTTCGTCCTTGTACGAACGGCGGAGTTTTTTGACAAGCCACAAAGGCGTGCTTGCGGAAATTGAAATTTCAGCGTCCCTGCCCGCGGGAACGGGCGGGATTTTATACGAGCGCAGAAAGGCGTTTACGAAGCCCGCCGCGCCGCCCTTGCCGAGTTTTTTAGTAAGCTCTACGGCGTAGTCCACAACCATATAGTCGTGCTTTTGCATAAATTCGAGCAGATACAGTGCTATCTTTAAAACGAGCTTTACCGCGCTTTTGGGGGACTTTTCCGTATTACCCACTATAATATGCTCTAAATAAATATCCTTTTCAAGCACGCCGTAACATATCTTTACGGTGCGCGGTTTATTGAGCGGCTCTATCACAGTTTCAGCCAAAGACTGTTTTAAAAATTTGCCCCCGCCGTAGACTTTAGAAAGTACGAGGTAGGGGTCGCATAAAGGATTAGTCAAGTATATCGCCCGCCTTTATTTTTCTGCCGTTGGCAAAGTCGGAAGCGTTCATACGCTTGCCCCCCGCGGGTTGCAGTTCGGTTATAACAACGCCGCCTTCGCCACACTTAACGGCAACGCCGCGCTTATCGGCAAAAGCTACCTGCCCTGCGGTATCCCCCTCTATATCGCAAAGTTTTGCGTTAAATATATTGAGCGGAGCACCGTTAAACAGACAATATGCGGCGGGTTGGGGGCTGAACGCTTTGATTACGCGCAGTACCTCCTCCGCGGACTTATTGAAATCGAGCCTGCCGTCTTCCTTGGATATTTTCTTGCAGTGGGTGGCTTTCGTCTCGTCCTGCATAAGAGTTTGGTTTTGTCCGTTTTCCAGAAGTCCGACGGCTTCCACCGCCGCCTCCGCGCCAAGTAGGGATAACTTTTCGGTTAATTCGCCGCAGGTCATATCACCTATCTCGCAACGCTTTACAAGGAGCATTGCGCCGGTATCGACGGTAAGCTCCGTTTTCATTACGGTAACGCCCGTATGCGTTTCCCCCGCAAGTATAGCCGCCTGAATAGGCGACGCACCGCGGAACTTAGGGAGTAGCGACGCGTGAATATTCCATACCCCGCCCTTGAAACAGTTTAAAACTTCCTGCGTCAGAAGCTGGCCGTAAGCGCAGGTTATCATTATATCCGCGCCTAAGCTTTCGAGAGTTTCAACCTCGTTTCTAATCTTTATAAAGTCGTACACGGGCAAGCCGAGGTATTGCGCCTTTACCTTTATCGGGGTGGGTGTAAGTATCTTTTTCCTGCCGACGGGCTTGTCCGGCTGGGTTATTACGGCTATGATATTTTTACCGCTTTCAACGAGCTTTTCAAGCACGGGAACGGCAAAATCGGGTGAGCCGGCGAAGACTATTTTCATATTATTCCTCCGGCGGTAAATCGTAAATTTCGTCCGCTTTGTCTATATACAAAACGCCGTCGAGGTGGTCGAGCTCGTGGCATACTGCGCGGGCAAAGAAGCCCTCCGCTGTGAGCTTGTGCTTTTTGCCGTTTCTGTCGCGGTACTCCGCTTTAACCTTTGCGGGGCGGCGAACCGTGCCCTGTTTGCCCTTTACCGAAAGGCAACCCTCGGGGCCGGACTGCTCGCCCTTGGTTGAAAGTATTACTGGATTGACAAGCTCAAAGTATCCCTCGTCGACGTCGATTACAACGACGCGTAAAGGCAGCCCTATCTGCGGCGCGGCAAGTCCCGCACCCCGTTCTGCGCGGACGGTCTGCTTCATATCGTCGAGAAGGGAAGCAAGGTTATTATCGAAATTTTTAACAGGCTGGCATGTCTCCCTTAAAACGGGGTCGCCGTCCTGCACCACGAAACGAACTGACATAAGTCCTCCTATGAAAGCGCGGCGGGATTTTCTTCAACGTAGACGAGCGTATGCGCGTCAGAATACTTAGCCGCCAAATCGTAAATTTGTTTTAAATATTTGTCCGACTTCAGCCTCATTAAAACCTGAAAGCGGAACTTTTCCTGTATCTTTTTTATGGGCGACCGCATCTTGTTCAAGAATATAAATTCGTCCTTGTCGCTTTGTTGCAACGCCTCGACGGCGAGGTAAACTTCCTTTAAAGCGGCAAGCGCTTTTTCCTCGTCGTAGCCCATTACCATAACGCGGCATATGAGCGCATAGGGCGGGAAGTACGTTGCCTTTCTTACCCTTATCTCGTTTTCGAAAAAGCCCTCGTAATCGTAATTTACGGCAAAGCGCAAAATGTAGTTTTCGGGGCAGTAGGTCTGTAAAACGACTTTGCCGCTTTCACCCGCGCGGCCGCTTCTGCCCGATACCTGGGTTATGAGCTGGAACGTCCTTTCACCGCTTCTGTAGTCCTCGAACTGAAGGCTCATATCGGCGTCGAGTATGCCGACGAGAGTTACCGACGGAAAGTCGTGTCCCTTTGCAACCATCTGCGTTCCCACGAGAATATCCGCCTGTTTGTTTGCGAAACTGCTTAAAATTTTATAGTGCCCGTCTTTGCCCGAAACGGTGTCGTTATCCATACGCAGTATTCTTGCGGAAGGGAACGCCGCCTTTAAATCCGCAACGACGCGCTGGGTGCCCGTGCCGCCGTAGCGCACGTGCAAGCCGCCGCACTGGGGACAAGCCGTAAGCATTTTATATTTAGCACCGCAGTAGTGGCACTTCAAACAGTCGTCCTCACTGTGGTAGGTGAGCGTAACGTCGCAGTGCTCGCACTTGGCTACGTAGCCGCAGTCGCGGCACAGTACCTTTTGCGAATACCCTCGGCGGTTTAAAAATATTATCGCCTGGTTTCCGTCCGAAAGAGTTTTATCAAGCTCTTCCCTGAGCGCGGAGGAGAACGCGGAGTTGTTGCCGCGCCTCACTTCCTTGCGCATATCCGATATTATAATTTCTGGGAGCGGTCTGCCGTTAATTCGTTTTTTTAAAGTTATTAAATTATACTCGCCGGACTTTGCTTTTTCGTAGCTTTCCACCGACGGCGTAGCACTGCCGAGGATAAGCTTACAGCCGTTATATTCGGCGCGAAACCGCGCTATATCCAGCGTTGAATATCTGGGAGCCGTTTCCGAAAAATACGACTGGTCGTGCTCCTCGTCAACTATTATTACGCCTAAATTTTCAAGCGGCGCGAATATTGCGCTGCGCGCGCCGACGGCTATCTTCGCCTCGCCTGAACGCAACCGCCACCACTCGTCGAACTTCTCGCCCGCGGAAAGTCCGCTGTGCAGAATTGCCGCCTCGCCCTTGAACCTTGCCCGAAGCTGTGAGAGCATCTGCGGGGTGAGGGAGATTTCGGGCACGAGGAATATGGCGGTCTTGCCGAGCTTCAAAACGTCGGAAATTACATGCAGGTATATCTCCGTTTTACCGCTTCCCGTAACGCCGTGAATTAAGTGGACGCGCTTATCCGAATTTTCAACCGAGCTTACCGCACGCTGCTGTTCTTCCGTTAAAACCTTTTCACAGCCTTCTCCCTTAACGCCCGCAAAGGGGTTGCGGTTTATCTTTACCTTTTCAAGCTCAACCGCGCCCTTTTCTATAAGCGCGTTGACTGCGCCCCTGCCGAAAAGAGAGCACAACTCGGTATAGTCGTAGCTCTTTTGTTCCGCTAAAAAATTTAAAGCTTCCTTCTGCTTTTTCGCGGAGGAAGAAATCTGTACGGATATATCCTTTACTTTTGCGATTTTTTTATAAATTTCACGCACCTTGCCAAGGCGCATTTCGGACGGAAGGAATAGCCGAAGAGCCGATGCCTTGGGAACTTTATAGCGTGAAGAAATGCGCTCCATCAACGAAAAACATTCGGGAACGAGCGCAGGGCTTTCGTCGAATACTTCCTTGACGGGCTTGACCTTTTCGGGCGGAAAAGTGGAAACGGCGGAAACGCCTATAACGAATCCGTCCGCATATCTTCCGCCGAAAGGTACTTTTACCCTGCTACCCACGGACGTTCCGTCGGGGCAGGAGTATTCGAATATTTTGTCCACTTGGCTGTGGGCTATGTCAACTATTACCTGTGCATACACAGACTTTTAGTCCTTGACGCACTTAACTTTGCCGACGGCAATTTCATGGCTTGCAACCGCAAGCTCTTTAATAATTTCATTGCTCTTTGGGTTGGGCGTCGTCTGGTCGATAATCTGTCTTGCGCGCTTTGCCGCTACTACGCAGAGGCAGTAACGCGATACGGGCTGACCGTCCGTGCCGAGCTGCTGAATGAGTAAATCTACGGGGGGATTGTTAATCATGCCTTGTCTCCTTTTCTTTTACAATAATTTCTTCTATTCTTTCGACGCACTTATCTATCACGTCGTTTATTACCACATAGTCGTAAACGGCTTCTTTGGAAAGCTCGTAATCCATTCGCTTGACGCGACTAAGAATTTTATCCTCGCTTTCCGTTCCTCTGCCGCGGAGTCTTTTTAAAAGCTCGTCCCTGCTCGGAGGAGCGACCATAATGAGAATTGCCTGCGGGTAGGATTTTTTTACTTGCAGTCCGCCCTCTACGTCTATTTCCAAAATGACGTCCGCGGTCTTTAACTTTTCTTCCACAAACTCTCTGGGTGTGCCGTAGTAGTTGTCGAAGTGGTTGTCGTATTCCAGAAAGCCGTTATTTTCTATCATGCTTTCAAACTTTTCTTTTGTGATGAAAAAGTAATGCTTTCCGTCCACTTCGCCTTTGCGCGGAGCGCGGGTAGTGCAGGAAATCGAAAGCTCTATTCCGTCCTTTTCAACCAGCTTTTTTACGACCGTACCCTTGCCGACGCCCGAGGGCCCGGACACTATCAAAAGTAAATTCTTCATTCGCTTACTCCACGTTCTGAACCTGCTCGCGCACTTTTTCTATTTCGTTTTTGAGCGCAAGTCCGAGGCGCGTTACTTCCAAATCGTTTGACTTCGAGCAGACGGTGTTCGTTTCGCGGTTGAATTCCTGTACGAGGAAATCGAGCTTTCTTCCCACCAGCTTTTCCTTGCAAATCTGGCGGAACTGGGATATTTGCGAGTGAAGTCGGGTGAGCTCTTCGTCGATATTGCTCTTGTCTGCAAATAATGCGGCTTCGGTCAAAAGCCTGCCCTCGTCCACCTCAACGCCGTCGAGAATTTTTCTTATCTTGGCTTCAAGCTTTTCGCGGTAGTTCTGTGCAACGAGCGGGGCGCGTTCTTCTACCCCCTTTACAAGCTCTTCGATAGTGGACATTCTGCCCAGCATATCCGCTTCGAGTTTTTTGCCCTCGACCTCGCGCATTTGGTTTAGCTTGTCCAGCGCACCGTTCAAAGCCGAAGTCAAAGCGCTGACTAACTCGTCGTCGGCTGCCGCCGCGTCCTCCGTCTTTAACACTTCGGGATAGCGCAAAATAGAAGTTACCGAAATGTCGTCCGCGGCTTCGGGGAAAAGCTCTTTTATGCGCCTGGCGGCGGTTACATATGCGGAAGCTACGCCCTCGTCAAGGCTTACCGCCTTTTCCTTTTCACGCTTGTCCGTCAGAGAAATATAGACGTCGGCGTGACCGCGCGTAAGCTTTTCACGGATAATCGAACGGATATTTTCCTCGTGTGCGGAAAAAATTCTGGGGCATCTTATAGCCACGTCAAGGTAGCGGTTGTTTACCGTCTTTATTTCCACGGTAAGCTCCAGACCGCCCGCTTTATATTCGCCTCTGCCGTAACCCGTCATGCTAAACATAAAAACCTCCTCACGAATTTCTCGGCTATTCTGCGCCTACGAAATTCCGTGATTTTAGGGCTTCTCGCCCTCTTTGCGCGTTGCTAAGAGCACACCAAAGTATAAACGCGCAAATTCACCTCGCCGAGGCGCAAGTGTGCGCAAATTGGGTGCGCTTGCAAAAAGTGTGATTTTTGCGCGCGCCGTTATTCCTTATTATATCAAATTTTATTATAGCAAACTATTTTTTAAAAAACAAGCGTTATATACAAGTGCGAAAAAAAATTTGCGCGACGCGCGCGCAAATTAATAGTCCAGCTTTTCCATATCGGCGGCGCCGCGCACGCGGGATGTTACCACGTGGTAGCGGTTTTGCGGCGTTACCTCAAACAGGGCGCGGCTCTGGTTGGAGGAGGCGATTGCACCGGTTACGTCCGCGAAGTACGCAGTCTTGCCCGCGCACATAATTACGGGCATACCGTAGAGGTATGAATAGGCGCGTATCAGAAGAGGCGGAATAGTGTCGCGCAGTTCGTCCAGCAAAACTATTACCGCGTTGCAGCCGCACTCCGAAAGGCTTTTGAACGTATCGGCAAAGAGCAGGTCGTTGCCTATACACACGCCGAGCTTGAAGCCGCCTATTCTATAAAGACCGAGGTACGCGCCGCTCTTATACTCCTCGCCGTCTAAAACGCGGGTCATATCCGTGATGCCTAAAAGCTTGCCCCTGTCCGCAACGGAAGCCGACTTTCTTAAAAGCCCGCGGCTTAAAGTACGGCATGCGCAGATGAGCCCGCAGTTTGAATTTTTTGAAAGCCTTGCCGCCGCCTCGAACTTCTCCGTTTCGCCTTTGAGCTCACGCTCGTAGTCCACGTCGCCGAGAATTCCGAAGCCGAAAACTGCAATATCGCACTCGGGCAAATCGGTTATTTCCTCGGCGTTGCCTTCGGTAACAATACAAAATACCATACCCTACATAATATTAATTTGTCAAAAAATGTGTTAACCTTAAAAACCTTTGCATAAGATATTTTGAAGTTTTTTATGGCGAGGTAGAAAGGTGAAAAGGATAGCTACTGTTTTACTCATTATTTGCTGCGCCCTGGCGACGCTGTCGTTTGCGGCTTGCAGTAAAAGCGAAGAAAATATTTCAAACTACGATATATACGTAAGCTACGACGAAGAAGCCGGGCAGGTTACCGGCACGGTAAAGCTGGATTATTACAACTCTACCGACAACGAGATTAACTGCCTTAAATTCAATCTGTACGGAAACGCTTTCCGCGAGGACGCGAAGTTAAAGCCCGTTTCCGACACGTATAAGGCGCGCGCTTACTACGCGGGCGCAAGCTACGGCAAAATGGAAATCTCCAATGTGGAGAACTGCGCGGGCTGGGATATAGGCGGCGAGGACGAAAATATCCTCTCCGTAAACCTTTTAGCCCCGTTATATCCCGAAGATAACGTCCAGGTAACAATAAGCTACAGCTTAACCTTAGCCAAAGTGAACCACCGCACGGGCATAACCGCGCACACGGTGAACCTCGGCAATTTCTATCCCGTGCTCTGCGCGTATTCGACGGAAGGCTTTAAGGAATGCCCCTACTACTATTGCGGCGACCCGTTCGTATCCGAATGTGCGAATTACAGTGTAACTATTGATTTACCCGCCGAATATGTTGCGGCGAGCAGCGGAAAACTCGCGTCCGAAAGTGAAACGGACGGCAGGAAAAAGTGCGCGTACACGCTCGACAACGCGAGGGATTTTGCATTCGTGCTGTCAAAGGATTTTAAAGTGGTTTCACAGGACGTGAACGGCGTACAGGTAAATTATTACTACTTAAACGACGCTAACGCACAGACGGCTTTGAACGCCGCGGCGGAAAGCCTTAAATATTTTTCAGACACCTTCGGAAGCTACGTATACCCCACACTATCCGTAGTTCAAACAGGTTTTTGCTACGGCGGTATGGAATACCCCGCGCTCACTATGATAGCGGACGGACTTGACTCCGACAACACCGTTTACACCATAGTGCACGAAAACGCGCATCAGTGGTGGTACGCTATGGTAGGCAGCGACCAGATGACGAACGCCTGGCAGGACGAAGGGCTTGCGGAATATTCCACACTTATGTTCTTTGAAAATAACCCCGCTTACGGCTTTACGAGAAAGGGAATAGTCAACTCGGCAACGAGCTATTACAGGGCGTTTTTCAACGTATTCAGTCAGCTCAACGGCGCTACGGACACCCGTATGCAAAGGGGCTTGAACGAATATACGAGCGAGCTTGAATACAACAATATCACGTATAATAAGGGGTTAGTATTATTTGATATGCTGAGAAACGCAGTCGGCGACGATACGTTTACTTCCACCCTTAAAAAGTATTATAATGATAACGTATACAAAATTGCTTCGCCCGAAAACCTTATTGCGCTGTTTGCCGGCAACAAAGACGTTGAAGGAATGTTCGACGCATTTTTACAAGGCAAGATTATAATATAATATTTGATAAATTCAGCCCGACCGCAAATTTGCGGTCGGGCTGTTTTTTTATATTGCTATTGCTTGCAAAATTTAAAATAATAATATATAATAATATTAAGAACAGTAAAGGAAATTTTTATGGAAGTTCCCGACAGTTGTAATAATTCAATCGAAACTAAGTAATTCCGTTCAGGACAATTAATCGTGCACGGAATAAGTTTCGTGCACTTTTTTTATGGGAGGAATTTTAAAATGGTAAAATTCTTTTTCTCCGCAGAAAACGGAAAACTCGAGAAGGGCGACAGCTTCAAGGACTTGTGCTGGGTGGATATGGTCAACCCCACCGACGACGAGTGCGAGGACATCTCCCTTGCGACGGGCGTGCCCGAAGATATGATTAAAGCCGCCCTCGACGAAGAGGAACGCGCGCGTTCGGAATTTGACGAGGGTTGCAGTATGTTCCTTTTGGACTGCCCCATTCTGGAAGAGGGCGACAACGGCGACATATACACCACTCTCCCCCTTTCGATAATATACAATAAGCGCTGTATCATTACGGTAAGCTTAAAAGGCAACACCGTTTTAAAGGACTTTATTACGGGGCGCGAAAAGGTTTACTGCAACAACCCCGTTCACTTTGCGCTTACCTTTATGCTGAACAACGCCAAAAGGTTTTTGTACTGCCTTAAACAGATTGACAGAAAGAACCACCGCATTCAGAGCGAAGCGGGCAAGACGATGAAGAACGCTGAAATTATCCAGCTTTTGGATTTGCAGAACTCTCTGGTCTACTTCTCCACTTCGCTGAATTCTAACGAGAGAGTTCACGAAAAATTCTCGAAAATAGAGGCAGTTGCAAAGCAAGAGGATTACGAGGATTTATACGACGACGTCAGCATCGAAAACAAGCAGGCTATCGAAACGTGTAATATATATAAGAATATTTTAAGCGTAACGATGGACGCGTACGGCTCGGTCATTTCCAACAACTCGAACGATTCGATGCAAAAGCTGACTATAATAACCATACTTCTTGCCGTGCCCACCATGATTGCGGGCTTCTGGGGAATGAATATGCCCGTCCCCGGCGAAGCGGGCGTCGGGCTTTTTGAAACGGGCTGGTTTTGGCTGGTAATTGCGGCGACTGCGGTTTTGACTGCCGCCATTGCCGTGCTTATCATAAAGGGCAACCCCTTTAAGAAATTGCAGCGCACGTCAAAGAAAAAGAAAAAGGACAGAAAAGACAAAAAGGATAAAGACTGATGCCTGTTTTACAGTACCGCTGTGATAAATGCAACAAAGATTTTGAAGAGCTGGTAAAAAGCCACGACTGCCCCGTCCGCTGTCCCGATTGCGGCGCTTTGGCTAAAAGAAGCTGGTCGGGCGAAATACTTTCCGCCACGGGAAAACAATCAAAAAAATGCAGCGGCAATTGCAAGACTTGCGGCGGGTGCAGATAAAATTAAATTAAATATGATAGCGCGGAGTGCGATATGCCCTCCGCGCTTTTTTATGCAAAAAAATTAAATTTAATGTTTAAGATAGGAAAAAGGCGGCAATAACAGCTTTATGAAAACGAGGTGGGGCGCAGTAGGTCGCGCGGTAAAGCTGACTATACTTTCAATAATTGCAATAGCATTACTTGCGTGCGTGTGCGTGCTGCATAATAGACTTTGCTTTGACGGCGGTGAAAACTACACTTTTTACTGCGGAACAAGCTCGAAGGACTGCAAGGTTGTTACGGCGCAGTATAGTGCGGCGGCAGAAAGGCTGCTTTTGAAAAACGTTTGTGGAGAGAGCATTGAGGCAGACTTCCACGGGCTTGAAAGTATACTTGAAAAATACGACGGCAAAGTTGTGTTCGAAGAGGAATTTTCAGACGGCGTCAACTACTATTGCAGCGCAAACCTCCCTTACTCGGTTTACTTAAACGGACAAGAGATAAACCTGCACGTTTGCGTACGCGGCGACAGGGCAAAAATAGGCTCACCGATAATTTTCGGCGGATATTGAATAAAAGGCTGAAAGGCTGTCAAAAAAAATAAAACAAGGAGTTATAAAAATGAAAGACAGAGAAAAAACCAAACCCACTAAGAAGAAAATTTTGACTTACTACCTCATTTTGGCGGCTTGCCTTCTGGTAATTGCCGGCATAACCGTTGGCGTTGTATTTGCCGTAAGGAACAACAGCGTTACTCCGCCCGTTATCGACAGCGGCAACAAAGACCCTAACGACGACAAAAAGCCCGATGACGACAAGAAACCCGACGATGACAAAAAGCCTGACGATTCCACTAACACCTCGTCAAAGTATGAATTTATTGTACCCGTAAAGGACGTTAACCTTGCAAAGGCTCAGGTATTCAGCCACGACAAGACCTTGGACAGATACTGTGTGCATCAGGGCATGGACTTTGCCTGCGCAGAGGGCGCGGCGGTATACTCTGCCGTTGACGGCAAGGTAAAGAGCGTTGTTACCGAGGACAGGCTGTACGGCGGCGTTATCACTATTGAACACGCAAACGGCATTGTTACCGTTTATAAGTTCGTTACACCCGACGAAAAGCTGAAAGAAGGCGACACCGTTTCCCGCGGGGACACGATAGGAACGGTTATGAAGGCGACCGGCGCGGAAATCGAGGACGGCAACCACCTTCACTTCGAAGTGTATAAAAATAACAATATTCAGGACCCCGACACCTATCTCAATATCACTTCCAAATAATTTATTTAATATCCGCAATGATAAAAAACGGCTCGGACAGAGCCGTTTTTTTGTTGAAAAGTCTGCGTTTGTGAAAATTAACAGAAAACTGTTAATTTTGTTAAAATTTTACATTGAAAATTAGATTTAACGGCAAATTCACAATATTTATCCGTATTAACATAAAGTAATGTTAGAAAGTAACAAAAATAAAAATTAAAAAATTTTCTTAAATGTGATTGACTAACAAAATGCAGAATGCTATACTGCAACTGCAATCAAGGTTCAGGAGGTAAAAAAATGATTTACGATATATTGAACAAACTTGATGAAAGAGAAATTTCTCCCCTTTCGTATGTAGTTTTGAACTGCGCAAGATAATTTTAAAAGTACTTAAATTAACTTTTGGGAGGCATGAAAAATGTATATTTATGAGCAATTGAACGCAATGGATAAAGAAGTGGAAACGCTTGGCGTATCCTGCCTTAGCTACGTTGCACTGAACTGCGCAAGATAAAAAGCAAAAGCTTTAGGAAATATCATTATTTTATAAGGAGAATAACTATGTTATATTACGAGAACGACGATAGAGAAGAAAACAAGGAAGGCATACTCGGCGCTTTGACGTACGGATTTTATATGGGATTCGGCGGCAGGATTTTTTAATTGAATATTGAAAAGCGAAACCGCAGCCAACGGCTGCGGCTTTTTATTTATAGCCCGTAAAATTTATTACGGCGCATTTTTCAACACCTTCAAGCGGCGCAAGCAGATAATCCGACAGGCACTTTATATTCACACCCTCCTCCGCCGCTTTTCGCTTAATCACTTCATCACTTGCTAAATTCGGAAATTTAGCAACGAGGTGAAGTCCGCTGCCCGTGTCGTCCACCTCGCAAACCCCTTCAAGCTTATTTAAAAGCTTTTTCCGCACTTCTTTATAATAGTTGCGAAGCCTTGAAATGTGCCTCTCGAAATACCCGCCGTTAAGCATTAAAGCAAGCGCCTTTTGCTCGAACAGCGGCACGAGGTTAGCGCTTTCTGAAAAAGTATTTATATATCTTTCGTACAGCGCGGGAGGCAGAACCATATAGCCGAGCCTCATCGACGGAGCAAGGCTTTTTGAAAAAGTATTTATATAAATAACTCTGTCGGGGCACAGGCTGTATGTGCTTTGCAGGGGTTTTCCGACGAGGCGGAACTCGCTGTCATAGTCGTCCTCTACGATATAACCGTCCCGACCGTTTGCCCAGCTTATGAGCTTTGCGCGTGAGGAAACGGGCATTACAGCCCCCGTGGGGAACTGGTGCGAAGGCGAAACGTGGGCAACGTCGGCCCCGCTTGATATTAGCGAATCTATATTTATTCCACGCCCGTCCACGTTTACCGCAACCCACTTAGCGCCGTTTAAGGAATAGGTTGACGCGATTTTTAAATAGCCGGGGTTTTCCACCGCAAAGAGCTTGTCGCGGCCGAGAAGCTGGACTATTATTCCGTATAAATGCTCGGCACCCGCCCCTACTACGATATAGCGCGGCGGCGCGTCAATCCCGCGCGAACGGTACAGATAATCGGATATAGCTTGCTTCAACTCGCCGTCGCCGTCGCAGGGAACGCGCTCTAAAAGGTGCTCGCCGCAGTCAGCCAAAACAAGCCTTATGAGCCGCGCCCACGTTGAAAAGGGGAACATTTCCGCGGGAATATTTCCGTTTACTAAATCGAGCTTAAACTCGGGCTTGCGCTCCTTATTTACGTGCTTTTGAACCAAGCGGGGCGGAGTGTTGAGCGAATAGACCTCCTCCACGAAATAGCCCCTCCTCTCTTCAGAACGGATATAGCCTTCGGCGGCAAGCTGTGAAAGCGCAAGCTCGGCAGTAACTACACTTACGCCCAGCTCCTCCGCCATTTTGCGCTTTGACGGGAGCTTCTCCCCCGCCTTTAACTTACCCTTTAATATTTCTTCACGCAGTTTTTTATAGAGCGTGTAGTACTTATTTTTGCAGTCGGAATTAAAATCGAACATAAAAATCTGGTATTAAAAAATAGTTGCAATTTGGATATAATAATAATATCAATATCTGCTATAATTGTCAACGTATGAAAAATAAAAAAGTTATATTTACAACCAAGTGGATAACAATAACCGCCATTATGACGGCGTTGGTAGTTGCAACAAACTATATACCAACCATACCTACCCCCGCGGGAAGAATTTACTGGGTTGACGGTATAGTTCTTATCGCCGCATTTCTTTTAGACCCGCTTGCCGCGTTTATTTCAGGCGGCATAGGCTCGCTTTTGTACGACCTTATTGAAGCGCCGTGGATGATGTTGCCGTCGCTTCTAATTCACGGATTGCAGGGGGCGGCGGTGTCCGCGCTTCTTCATTATGTTTTACCTAATACGTTTAAAAAATGGGAATGGGTGAAAGCAATTATATTTTCGCTTGCGGGTGCGGTTATCGTGGTTTTGGGCTACTTCGCTTACCGCAGTATAACGAGCGGAGTACCTGTCGCCGTAACAAATATTCCGAGAAATATTATTCAGGAAATAATCGGTATTTCAATTTCAGTAGTTTTATGTTACGCGACGACTTTCAAAAGCCAGCTTGAAAAAAATCACCTTCTGCCCGATTTTAAAAAGGAAATTTTGAAACCGAAAACGGAAAATTCGGGAGATACCGAAAATGAAGAAACCGCGCTTTAAAAGCGCGGTTTTGTTTTTTTATTTACGTCCTATTTTACAGGCGTTAGGTCTGAGGTTTTCAAGAATGCCCGTCTTAATAAGTTTTTTATTTTGCCCGTCTTTAAAGTCCTGCTTTGCCTGCAATATTACCTTTTTAAGTATACCCGCAAAATCCTTAAAACCGCCCGACAGCAGATAGTATGAAAGCGAGCCGGGCACGGTGTTTACCTCGCTTAGATAAATTTCACCGTCGCATATAATAAAGTCAAAACGAACTATACCGCGCATGTTAAGTTTTGAATAAACCTCGGCGGCAGTATCGCGGATACGGCTTGATATATCCTCGGGCAGTTCGGCGGGGAATGCGCTTGCGCCCTTGCCGCGGTACTTGTCGTCGTAGGAGAAAATACCGCCCTTTACGAGCGCCTCCTCGCACGGCGAAATAATAACCTTTCCCTCGGAATAATAGGCGGCGCAGTTTATCTCGCGACGGTCTGAAAAGTATTCCTCCACTATTGCCGCACTGTCGTAAATGAGCGCACTTTCGAGAGCAACGGCAAGCTGTTCTTCATTGTCCGCTTTCTCCACGCCTATGCTCGAGCCGAGGCTCACGGGCTTAACTATTACGGGAAAAGGCGGCATATCCCCGTGGCAACCGCCGCTTTTCGTAACGTACGCATACTTAGCCGTCTTTACGCCGAGCGAAGATAAAATGAGCTTCGTGAGATATTTATCCATAAATACCGCGCTTTCGAATACGCCTGCACTTGCAAGCGGAATACCCAAGACGGCGCACAATCCGCTTATTCCGCCGCCCTCGCCGAAGCCGCCGTGACAGCAGTTGAGCGCGACGTCAACCTTTATAAAGTTCTTTGGCTTTGACCGCTTGTTGAGCGTGTATACTCCGCCGTTTGCAAATATCGCGCGGGGAAACGTACGGTATTTATCGGAAGAAAAGTTTGCAATGTCCCCCAGCCTTTCGTCGCAATAAATCTCGTTATCCTGCGATATATATACGGGCGTAACGGCGTAACCCGCGCTCTTTAAAACGTTTACTGCCATGGTCCCCGTTATTACAGAAATTTCGTTTTCGTTGGACGCGCCGCCGAAAATTACGGCAATATTCTCAGTCATAAAAAAATCACCTCCGCTAATTTTCTAAGCTTTGGTGATTTTTATTTTTTATCTTTATGTTTAATATACATCGGGCAAGTCGTTTAAGAACAGAACGGTGTCACCCGAGGATAAAACTTCCTTTAACTTTTCCTGCGCGGCGGGAAGCCCGAGCACGGTTACTATCTTTTCCGCGTCGCCACCGCCGTCAATATAACCCTTCTTTACCGGCTCGACAAGCCGTTCCCCCACTAATATCACGTAATCAAGCCCTATAAGCTTTTGACCGAGCGCATAGTTTTCACTCTCTTCCAAAACTCCTAACTCGACAAGCCCGGGCGTTACGACTATCTTTTTACCGTCGAAGCTTTTTAAAACTTCGATTGCCGCGGCGGCGCCCTTTACGTTGGAGTTGTAGCCGTCGTCGAGGATATTCACATCGCCCGACTTTATGAGTTGAAGCCTGTGCTCGATATAATCGATTTCGGGAATAGCCCCGGCAATTTCTTCCGCAGTCATTCCGAGTTTATAGCAAAGAGAGGCGGCAAGCGCGATATTATCGACGGCGTGCGCACCCAAAAGCTTTGTATGCGTCTTAACCGTTTTGCCGTCGAAGGTGAGGCTGAAGTTACTTCCGTCCTTGCCGCACTCTATTTCCGAAACTGCGGCGGCGGTGGATTTAGGGCAGGGATACGCCTTGAATAAATCTATATATTCGCCGGTAATAACCGCCTCCCCGCAGGAGGAAAGAATTTCGCCCTTTGCCTTTACTATATTTTCCTCGCTTCCGAAGCTTTCAAGATGCTGAGGACATATGCCGGTAATGAGCGCATATTTGGGGGGACAGAGCTCGCACAGCTCGGCAATATCCCCGACATGACGCGCACCCATTTCGGCAATGAAAATATCGTAGTCGTTTAAGTCGTTGGAGTTGATTGATAGCGCAAGGCCCAGCGGGGTATTGTGTGAACGCGGGGTTGAGAGCACACGGTATTTTTTTGAAAGCATACTTGCAAGAATTTGCTTGGTGCTCGTCTTGCCGAAGCTGCCCGTTATGCCTACAACCGTTATTTGAGAATTTTTTAATTTGCCCGTCGCCTTTTTTATATAGCCGCGGTTGCGGGGCACTTCGTAAATTTTCGCAAGTCCGTTCGCCGCCGCGACGAGCGGAATTAATAGCAGGGGCAAAAGCGAAAGCGGAACGTACCTTAAAGACGAGAACACCGCACTGCCCCAGACATAGTCGGCAAAGTTTAAGAGCGTGACCGAAACGTACGTTACCACCGCTGTCAACAGCGCGAGCACCGCGTAAAGCCTTTTCATTCTCGGCGTAAAGGAAAGCGGCACTCTGAGTGCGACTCTGTTGTCCGCCCATATATAAAGGGGCAGGAAAATTGCGTAGCCCGCAAGCCCGATAATCCCCGCATATTCGCCCGCGAACGAGAAGCTTAGCCCTATTACCGCCGTGGATAAAACGCATAAAAGCGTTAAAAGAACGTGCCTTGAAAAGGCGACGTTTGCCTTTTTCTTAGCCCATACGAAAAACTTTTTGTTGCCGTATCCGAGGGATTGCAGTATACCGCAAAGCCTGTAAGCGCAACCGCTTAAAAGAGCGGCGAATACCACGGCAACGGCGATACATTCGATTGTCTTTGGAATAGAAATAAATATGCCCATACTACCCTAAAAAGGTTTTTATTTTTTGATTGAAAACTTCGGGATATTCCGAAAAGCAGAAGTGAGTACCTTCAATAATCTGAATACTGCTGTTTGCAATTAAAGAATTGAAAACCGCTCCCTCCTCGCACGGCGGCGTAACGGTATCGTTTGCGCCGTATATTAAAAGGGTTTGGTTTTCTATTTTAGCTGCGCAATCCTTCAAATCCTCGTTGACTATTTTTTTATAGCTCTCGCGCATCAATGGGGAAAGCGTACGGTATTCTTTACTTCCGAATTTCTTTTCCGCATAGCGCGGGAAAATTTTTTTAACTCTGCGGTAAGCGCGCACCCTACGTATATACTGCGGTGAACGCGGTTTTACTATCCCCGCGCCGCCCGTTATTATAAGCTTGTCGCAAAGCCCGCCGTCCTGCGACAAAAGCTTTATAGCCACCCTTGCGCCGAACGAATGGGCAATGATATGCGGGCGTTCAAGCCCCGCGCGGGAGATGAATTTTTTAAGCCACTCCGCATAGTCACCGACCGACCACGGAGTATCCGTACCCTCGCTTGCACCGAAGCAAGGGAAATCGGGTGCGGTAACTTTATAGTAATTTGAAAGGAAATTTATCTGGTAGTAAAAGCTTTCCTTTTTAGAGCCGTAGCCGTGCAAAAGCAAAATATCTTTGCCGCAACCCGCACTTAAAAAGGATACGTATTTACCGTCGATTAAAATATTAAAGCTCCTTTACCATAACGAGGCAGTCCTCCCCGTCGGGGTAGTAGCGGGTGCGGGCGTATGCGCCCTTAAAGCCGCTTTTTAAATACAACTCCATTGCCGCAGAGTTGGAAACGCGCACTTCCAAAAAAACTTTCTCTGCGCCCTTTTCCTTGGCTATGCGGCAAAGCTCGTGAATTATCGAAGTGCCCACGCCGCTGTGCCGATAGGGCTCGGTTACCGCAACGTTGGCTATATCCGCCGTGTCGCACGCAACCGTTATGCCGCCGTAGCCCGCTATTTCCTCGCCGTCCTCCGAAAGAACTCCGCAGAACGTTTCAGTCTGAAAGCTCGAAACGAGCATTGAATACGTCCAGGGCTCGTCGGGGAAACACTCCTTTTCTATTTCCGATATTCGCAATATATCTTTATACTTCCACTCTCTCAGCCGCATTGCGGTTTTCCTCCGCCTGACTTTTTCTGACGTAAAGCGCGTGCAGCTTTTCCGTGAACTCCGCGTTTATTGCCGCGGGAAGCAAGCAGTTCTTTACGTCGATTTTAGTATAGTTTGATACAGGCAAATCTTCAAAGCCGAATTTATCGCCGTCTAATTCTTCGACCTCAGCCGCAGAGAGATAACAGGGTTCTAAAACCACTTTCCCCTCCGCGTATCCGCACACGTAATAGTGCGCGTGTGCCGCGTCTATGACGACAAAATGTTTTTTACTCTTGATATTATATGACAAAAGGTCGAAGGCGGTTACTGCCTTGACGGGCTTACCCGCGGCAAGCGCAAACCCCTTGATTGCGGAAATGCCTATTCTTATACCCGTAAACGAGCCGGGGCCGGTTACCGCGGCGAAGAAGTCGCACTCGGCTGGTTTTAAATTCAACGCGCTAAGCACCTTGTCTATTTCGTCCATTAGGATAACGGAGTGCTGCATAGCACATTCTGGAATATGCGTTAAAGAGGTTTTTCCGTCCTTTTGCGCGGCGACAGTGAGATAGCGTGAGGACGTATCCACTGCAAGAAAATTACTCAATAGATTATCCTCCTTTTATCTCCGTCCAGCTTTTCGATAGTTACGGTCTTTACGTTTTCGGGAAGTACGGACGAAATATTATCAGCCCACTCTATAACGCAAACGCCGCCCGCATAAAAGTAGTCGCAAAGTCCCAAAACCTCAGCTTGTCCGCCGCCCTTTAAACGGTAGCAGTCGAAGTGGTACAGCTTCCCCGAATAGTCGTTCATATACGCGTAGGTGGGACTTAAAATTTCGTCGTCTATGCCCAGCGCCTTTGCAACGCCCTTACAAAATACGGTCTTGCCTGCGCCCATTTCGCCGTTTAAAACTACCACGTCGTTTGACTTTAAATTTTTAGCATATTCCGCCCCGAACTTTTCAGTTGATTGAGGGCTGTCGGAAATAAAAATCGCCATACGGCTATATTATAAACCGTACGGCGGAATTTTGCAAGAAAACAATTGACACCTATTCACAAAAATTGCCGTCTATTCTGCGACCGCAATTTTTCGTGATTTTTGGAAACTAAGTTTCCCTTGGCGCAACGCCTAAGGGCAAACCAAAATATAGTTGCGCCAATTCCCTTCCACTGAGGTCGAGGTATCGACAAATTGAGGCTTCCACCCAAAAGCGTGGTTTTGGGTGGAAGAGTAATTATATATTTACTTTTTTACGAGCGTGCTTTTCTTTTAGCCTTTTCGAACTTTTCACTGGTAAGCTTTATCAGTTGTGAAAGCGGCTTGTACACAAGGACGGTCAATACCGCAAGCGCAACCGTTTTTATCAGGTTGAACAGCATTGCCCAGTACCAAACTTTAATGAACATAGGCATACCGAGTTCCCAGTTAAAGCCGACGAAAACGGGAAAGTTTAAAAGCCAGTTGACAGGGAACGACCATACTACCCTTACAGCGCAGGCAATGGAAAGCCAGACCAAAACGGACTTTATACCCTTATTCTTTTTATATGCGACAGATGGAATTAACACGAGCGGCAACAAAATAATTACGTTTGCAAGCTCGCCGACGAAAGCCGTTTTGGAAAAGCATATGCCGTAGATAAGCTCTTTCAATACTGCCGTGGTCATACCCGCGACGGGACCGAGCGCATAGCCCGCAACCATTACGAAGACGTCGGAGAAGTCAAGTTGCAGATAGGGCACGGCGGGAAGCACGGAAAACTGCAACAGCCTTAACGCAAACGCAATGGCTGTAAAAATCCCTATGTAGGAAATGCGGGTTGCCGTGAAGTAGTTTTTCAAAACTTCCTTCGCTTTGCTCTTGTTGTCGGGTTCGGCGGCTTGTATTTCTTCAGCCGCAACGGGTTCCGCCTGCTCGGCGGAAAGGTCTTTGGTTTCTTCCATAAAAAACTCCTTTTTTGTTTTTTCTCGAATTACTCGTTAGGAAGAAAATAAAAAGTCCCGAAAAATAAATTTCGGGACGAAATAGCAGATTAATACCGCCGTTATTTTCTTTTCGTATCCGGACTGTACCGTCGGTACGGGAATTTCACCCGTTCGGGACTTTTGCAAGCCTTAGTGGACTATAACCACCGGTGGGGAATTTCACCCCGCCCCAAAGAATAACTTTAAATTGTATATTCATTATAGTAGGCTTTTTCGGGGCTGTCAAGCACTTTTTCAGAGTATTTTATGCGTTTATGCACTCACAATACATTTGTGCCCCAAATGTGCCCCAAAAATTTTCAAACTAATCTCTCAAAAACACCGTTTATTTTTAGATTGTTTTGTCGTGAAAAATAAATATGCCGATTTTTAGCCCATTTTTACAATTTGTTCCAAAATCTTTCTTAAATTAAAAAATGCACTTAACTTAAACCATTTTCGTTATCTTATTTAAAATAATTAAGACTTGACTTAATTTTAAGCCAAGTCTTAATTTATTGCCATAATCTTATAACTATTATTTATAAGTACAATTATAAATTCTTTATTATGTAACGAGATATGTAACCTATATTAAGTGAACGCGAATGCTCAATTAAGCGTTTTTTCATTTCAAATATGTCGTCAAAATCATCACCAATTATTTTTATTATATCGTCAACATCTCGTTCATAAATTCCTATGTCCAAAAGCATCTTTTTTTGTTTGGATGAAGAAAAATAAAGATGTTCAATTGCACCTAATATTCTGTCATTGAGCACCTCGAGATAAGCTTGGTTCATTTTTCCCAATTTCATGAAATACTGCACTATCTGTAATTTAGCATAAAACTGATGCTCTATGTAGCTTGTTTTTAATTTTATTACAGACGAAATAACAAAATCCACATTAGCTGTATTAGACGCTTTTACAATATCATCAACTATTTTATGAATAGTTAGCCGATTTCGATTAATTAAACTGTTTATTAAAGCAGGATGAAAATTATCTTCTCGATCTTCACAAATTGCATATAGAATTTTTATAAGCAAAAATCTTCCTATTGTATTATCTTGTGAAAGTTTTTTTAATTCTGACACTAATTCCAATCTGTGTTTATTGTAATTGCGATATAAAGTTTTAATGGTTTCAAATCGAAAATGACTTCCGATATTTTTTATATAATCTTCATGAGATATTTCTAAACTGGATAAAAACTCAAGGTAATCCTCATGTCCTTCGGTATTTCCTTTTTGTATATCTATGTCTTTGCTAGAATCAGAAATTTCAAATTTCACACTTTTAATTGCGTCTGATTTTAAAAATATCGGATCTTCCGGAGCTTTAATGTAATAGGCATTACCTATATAATGTTGATTCAACCTTCCGGTTCTTCCAACTAAATTGAAAAAGTCAAAAGCAGTAAAGTTATTCTCCCTTTCAGATTGTCTTGACGGGCATGTAATTATGATATTTTTTGCACTGGTATTAACTCCTTCCAACAATGTAGAAGTGCATAACAGCTTATTAAACGACTCATTATTTTCATATAGATTCAACTGGAATAACCTTATTCCCAAAGGGATTTGTCCATTGTGAACAGCATAACCACGCTCAAGTGCTTTCACTACACTCCATTCTTCATGAATTTCTTCTTTAGCCCAATCTATAAACGCTTTAACTTCATCATCAAAATCAGTTAGAACCGGCTTTTCGGCAATAAAATCTTTAATGTATCTATATATGCCTGAAACCGTAGGAAAATAGATGAGTGTTTTTCCACTATCCTCAATTTTTTCAACTAACCTGTTACATTGAGAATATCTATCCCTAGCATTAACCAACTCAATTTCTTCTAATTTATTAACAACAGGAGAATAATCTGTTCTATAAAAATATGGCTGTTTTTCTAATTTTTCAATTTCTTCTATAGACTGAATAAAGGGAGCTAATAATATATATTTTTTAGCTTTTTGTGAGAGAAAATAATAAGCCATATTTAAAACCAGTACACGATCATTTGTCGGGTCTGTTTCTAATTTATATACTTCATCAATAACTAACAAATCGATAACGGCAATAATCTTATATACTTCATCTTGCAACACTCTATCATGTGTCAGAATAAAAATATTATTTGAATTGAAATCATATTCTCCTTCCAAATCAAGCTGAGTATGCACTTTATACTTTTCAAATGTTACCCTATACTTCTTAATTATTTTTTTCATATATTCATCTACTAATGCCAAAGTAGGAACTATAAGAACAATGTTCTGCGGCTTGAATTTAGCTATATATTCAAATACTGAAAAAGTTTTACCAAAGCTTGTAGGAGCACTTATAATTATTGCATCATGCTCAGTAATCTTGTTTATTATTTGAAGCTGTTCCGGATGCATTGCTATATTTTCATCAAGCTGCGACTGCGCAAATGAATTGTAAATCAAAGAGTCAAAAGAAAAGTTTTTAGAATATACAGTAAGATCGAGCGAAAAAAGGTTATCGGCTATTTTTTTTGCGGTTTCAGTAGAATCATTTGATTCGTCTAACCGAGTAATTAGCTGTTCTCTTAGTTGCTGAAGGTTATATGACTTTTGCGGCAAGTTCATACATTTCCCTCCTTGAAGCTAAACATTCGGTAAATATATTAAAGAATTTTTCTTTATCTATTAAAGGCAGTGAAATACTTATATACATTGTTTCAAGTCCATATAAATTAATTTTATTAATTTTTTTCAGTTTCAACATAATTGCTTCTAAATCATCTTCGCCTCCATGTGCAATAAAAATTGGAATACCTATTTTTTTAATTCCAGCACGAGTAATAAAATCCGACATAGAGAGTGATATTTCCACATCATCACCAAAATCCTCTATAAAACTACCCAAATTATTTTTGTACCATCGATTACTTAGAACCAATTCGAACTCATCATCTACTTGCTTCTGATAATTGAATAAGGATTTGTTAATCAAAGCGATTCCATTATCAAGAGACTTGCTTACCTTGGATTCTCCAAACAATATCAATTTTTCTTGAGAAGAATAGAATAAAGTATCAATACCGTATATATTCATGTTGGGATCTGTCAATAAAGCAAGTTTTGGAATAATACATTCAAACTTAAAAAACTCTGACAGTAGATTGCAAAAAATATACTCACCTATTTTTCCAATTTTATCCAAACGAATTTTCTTTTCCCCATTTTCTTCAACTACTTTATACTCCTCATTTATAATATCCAATATTTCTTGCTCTACTTTTGGTAATGGGATGCAGTTCTCTTCGTCAATAAACTTTGATAAGTTTTTATATAGACTTACATAGTTTGCCAGTGTAGGTTTAAATGATATCGTTACCTTATTCTCAATATATCGCAAAAGGCGAGATTCATCAAAAAAATAATCGAACATTTTCTCATAAAAACCTTCTTCTTTTATCTCGATATGAAAAAAACTATGACATTCATCACATTTGAATACAATAAAATCATTAAAATTAATTTTTTTAATATTCATAAAACCTCCATGTTCTGCTTTGGACATATTGCATTTTGAATTCAGACGACAGAAAATTTCATTTTGTTACTAAACAGCAAAAAAGCCGCGAAGTCGTTTGTTCTTGCGACTTTTTTTAACACTTATCTAATTCAATCGCTGTTTACTATTTTCCCAACAACAATTTAAAAAACGTTAAGGATTATCATTATACTTTAATAAGTAAAATTCGCACCTTTATATCCATAGATATAAGAGCCCCCATTATTTCCATAATAATAGCGTTCTCTTGGATAAGCCGACCCATCATAATCTGCCAATATATATGTATCAATTACGTCAGAAGGAGTGGCATTAATATTAGCGTTCCCTATCCAGGCACCGACCATACCACCAGCACATGAAACTAACTTTCCTTTACTGCTAGATGTGCTATGCACATAAGAATCAATATGACAACCCGATACAGAAACATTACTCATAGTCGCTCCATCTGCAAGATATCCAACTATGCCACCAGCAAATGCATACCCGACACCTTTCGTAATATGCGACCGAGCTAATACTGTTACATTTCCAACATAACAATTTTCAATAGTGGCATAATTGCGACCACATATTCCGCCAACACTTGCATAATAACGCTTTGCGTTATCGCCTGAAGTAGAGCCTACACTGTCTATTTTTGCAGTTGAACTATAAACATTAACTCCTTTTATGGTGCCTCTGTTTATTGCCACAACACACCCTAAAGAAACATCTCTATCTTCATAATTTCCATTGGCGTTTTTTCCACTATAATCTGCAGTTATAGTTATGTTTTCAAATGTTAAATTTTGAATAGATGCTCCTGCATTTAGAATTGTAATAAAACCATAGCTCGTTGCAGTTGTTATTACGGTATTTACACACGATATATTACTTATTGTATGGTTATGTCCATCTATAGTGCCGCTAAATGATGTGACTGGTGTCCACGTCCCACCACAATCAATATCGTCGATCAATTTAAAGTATGAACCCGTGTGCAATACAATATTTTTTAAATGTATGACATTTGCGATTAAATACGGACTTATTTCGGTTCCGTGTCCGCCCGCGTAATGAGTGGTATCGCCATAATCAATCTGTGGAGGAGTCTCGTCACCGCTATTAATGTTATCGGTAGGAACTGGCAAATCGTTAATTATGCTACTGTCAAAGTCAAGTTCGGGTAGTTTGATGTCGGTAAAGCCATTATCGGAATATTCATATAATTCAATGATCCCTTTTCTCGGCAAAGTCATTAATTTGAGCGTTATTTCCCCCGTTTTTATTGCTTTTGTAGCAATAACGAACACGTCATAATCCATTACATGACTTATCCTGTATTCACCATAAGGACATGTACTGTCAAAGGTTATTTCTATTGACTGACTTTCCGTTACAGTAACCTCTTGCTTTACGGTCTCTCCACTGGAGTTCGTTGTAGTGGTGGTATTGGAATAATATTGATTGCTTACGGATGCTTTAGCAGAAAACAATTCAAATACACCGACTTCAGCCTCGGCGCTCCAACCGGCAATCTTGTCATCATATTCAAGACGTTGCTCTAACCAAGAAGACTGATTCTCTATCGAAGTTGATGAAACTTTTGACGTAACATAAGTCCTTTTTATGTTTGCGGGACCCATATACCTAATTGAATATGAGTTATCATCAACAATGACATTCCTAACCGTCCCTAAATCAAATCCATAATAGTAATTATCGTTATCACGGCAAGAATAGAGCAAATCATAGGGAGTGTCCTCCGTTACTTTCGTGTTGGGTTGATATAGGTACAAATTGTCCGAAAGAATAGATGCCGACAGTACAACGCCGTCGTGTCCTATTTGCGCGTCTTCATCCGTGTTTGCATTACCTCCTGTTTTGCTTGTTTCAGAATACTTGGCAAATACGGAAAGATTTGAATATATTGCAGAAATATCTTTATCCCAACCGATGAAAGAATAGGTATATTCATTCGAATCTGGTCTAGTAGGAGTTTCTCCAGCATAGATTGCAGGCTCACCTTCTTTAATATCGGTTGCTCGATGCAATAAAGAATTATCATAGTTTAAAAATGTGACGGTATAAGTTGCTTCTTTATCAGAAATGTCTGGAACTTCCACATTATCAGACAAATTACAAGCAGAAAACAGCATCACTAAACATATCATTATTATAACTGCGCCTAAAACTCTTTTTTTCATTTGTTTCTCCTTTTAAAAATTGATTTGTTTGTCCTAATAGAAAGTGCGAGATGTTCCCAAAGCACTCCTTCTAAAAGGATATTCATATGTGTAGCACAATAAATATAACCCATATCAAAAGAAAACCAAAAGTTTGAAATGGCGTAAAAAGCAAACAGACAATACGGCTTTCGTCAAAACTTTCTATTGACTGCTATTAATTGTACACAAATGTAATTAACGAACAATTTGCTATTTGTTAATTATTTATATCGCAAAGTTGGATTATAGTATCGTTGAGTTTTTTAAAAAGTGGCTCACTGCATAATTTGCAGTATATAAGCGATGCACCTACTAAATCCGACATTATAAACCCTGCATTTGCCAATATCGCCAAAATTATCTTTACATTCTCATCCATAAAAGCATTGCGCTCGTCCAAAAGTTTTCCGAAAAACGAATTTAGCTTATTTATAAATTCTAACCTTTCATTTGAATATCCAACATTAATATACTTTTGCGCCTCTTGAACAAAACGATTCACATCGTTCTCTTCGGTTTGGGTTAAATGATGTTGTATATTTCTTTTGAAAAAAGAAACTCTATATTGCTGTGGAGTGCTTTTTAAAGAACAAACTTCGACACCACAAACCTGCAAATTATTCACCATTACGGTAAATTCATCGTCCAAATCTTTGCTCCAATTAGTAATTCCTTGCAAATCGAATATTTCATTCGGCTTTTTGCTTTTTATGAGTTTGATAATTTGATTTTTTTGTGCAGTTGTCATTTATATTTCCTCCGTGAAAATTATTATTTATTATTAAGACATTCTAAAAATTAATTTTGTGACATAATTGTAATAGTTTATCCAAAGTCTTATATTTTTAGCTAGTTTACAGATACTTTCACCTTTATTAACGTTTCAAAAATTTTAAGCATAAAAAAAGAGCGGTTGCCCGCTCTTTTTATCAGTAAAATTATTCTTCATCCATTAAGTCATAAAAATCAAGTTCAGCTACCCAATCGTCATCTTCATCATTCGGTCCGCAATACTTAAAAATTATCATTACCGCTTTATACCTCTGAAATTATTTTTTAGCTTTTTTACAAATATAGCAATCGTTTTTACATTCTGTTAGATTAAATGAATTAGTATCTCTTACCAAACCAACATATTCTATATCGTGTGCTCGGCAATATCTTATTATTCGCATACGGTCTTTAGCTGGCATTTTGTTACCTAAATATAATTTCTTAATTTTGAAAAATGTTATAGGATTTTTTTCAATTAAACCGTCCAACAAAATCAATCTCCATTCTTCTTGATCTTGCCAATGAAGGCTTTTCCGCAAAAAACCGTTAAAATACATTTGCCATAAAAACTCTTTCGTGGGCGTTTTATCACAATCACTGCTTAAAGGCAAAACATCATTTCTATGTTGGCTATAAATTACAGGCAAAGTATTAATGAACAATGCTGTTTTTTCTGGAGTTGAAAGCTCAATTTCATATTCAAGGCAAAATCCTTTATTATCATTCGCATATTGTGAACTCCACATTCTGTTTAGATAAGGTGAAGATGAAAAGCATGAAATTTTAAATTTGGAAAAGTCCTTAATAAAGTCATCATACTCTTTGCTTATTACCTTAATAATAGCCAACTTTAAGTCATCACCTTGTTCAACAAGATTAAATATGCTCCCTGCAAAATACTCAATATTGCCCTTTAACAGTATATCATCATACTTGTCTTTTTCATTTAAAATATTTTCCAAAGTGTTGTATTCGTAAAGCTTTACGGCTAAAGCATAACTGAGATCTTCGGCTGAATTTTCTTTCGAGCATTCAACTTTAAAATAATCACAATATTGAACAAGTCTATTGTGTAAAAATTTGTTCCAATCCAAATCTATAGCGCAGTCAAAGCAATCATCAAAATTTTCAGCATCCTGTAAATATACTGTATTATCAACTAACGCTTCGTAAGAAAAGTTGCGATATCTTTTTTCTTCTTTAATCCATTTTCTAGTGTTTGGGAAGTATTTATACAGATATTTTGGCGCAAACTTGTGTGCTTCTTCATTAAACTTTTCCAAGCCTAATTTCTCAATGTCGGATAGCAAATACACCATATTGCAAATAACGCAAGTATTTTCTAAAAGTTCTTTATCCATTTTTATCATATATAAATAAGTGAATTTTATTTTAACGAAATCATTTCGCCGTTAGTTTCAATGTCCTTTGCGATAAGTTTTAATGCGCTTTCCATTCGCTCCAAAATAGCATCTCCCATACGGCTAAACCCAAGAGTTTGCGTCAGAAGTTTAAAAAGCCCAAGTTTTTCGGCAGAAACATTTTGCTTTAATAATTCTTTCAGTCCCAAAGCAAGCTCACGCAACTCTATATATTTTATATCTCTTGGTTCAATGCCATTGGCGGGGACACGCAACATCGGGATTTCACTACCCTGCCAATACAAAAATCCGTCTTTACGCACAATTCCGAATCTTGCGCAGTTCCACATTTGCCTGTTAAATTCTGCACGAACTACATTAGTAACTTTTTCACGTCCTTCGAACAGGAATACTATTCGCTTCAAAAGCCATTCTTCTGAAACAGGGGACTCAACTTCAACAATCGCACGAACAACAGAAAATATATTTCCTCTGAAATTTCGTGCAGCTGACAATGCATCTACCATTTTATATTTCGGAAATTCAAAATGTTTTTCTACGACTGTTTCCGAAAAATTATCGTTTTCTATATCGGTATGGCTAACTTTAACCGGAGAATTTTCCAATGCCTTTTTTGCCGCATCCAGAAGCCTTTGCTTTTCAACCTGCTTGTTGCGAAACCAATCGGTGGACCATATTCGATAGAATTTCCATCCCATACGTTCCAATATGTCCTGACGCAATCTATCCCTATCACGGGCAGTTTTAGAAGAATGATAAGTTGCTCCGTCGCATTCAATAGCAAGCACATAATCAGAAGAATCAGGGCGTTTCAATGCCAAATCAATTTTAAACGACGAGCAGCCGACTTGAGTATCTACAGTAAAACCATGTTCGCGTAAAAATTCGCAAACCTCCAATTCAAATTCAGAATCATATTGTTCAAACTGATTTGATTTGTTAACGGTTATACTTCTCTCTAATGCGGTAATGCCGTTTTCTGCATAGTCTAAATATTCGCGTAATAATCTTGCGCCGACTGACTTTGTACGTGTTAAGTCAATGTCGTAGTAGTGCATCGAGGAAACTAACTGTACATTAAACTTTGCACGAGTAACAGCAACGTTTAAACGTCTTTCGCCGCCCTCACGGTTGATTGGACCAAAATTCAGTAATAATCTTCCTTGTGAATCTTTTGCGTATGCGATACTGAAAATTATTGTATCTCGTTCATCTCCTTGCACGGTTTCAAGATTTTTTACAAAGAATGGTTCCGCTCTATCAGATTTGAAGAATTCTTCGAACGCAGCATTTTGCTGTCTGCGTTTATATATCAATTTCTCTATTAAATTCTGTTGTGAAATACTAAAAGCAACAACGCCTAAACTTCTGCTCGGATACTTTTTAATATTTTCAAATACCAAATCCACGATACGTTCAGCTTCAATCTGATTAGTTTTGCTCTTGCGGTCAAAGATGCCTTCCACATAAAAATAGTCAACGCCTATTCCCGCAGAATCCATTTTTGAGGAAGGGAAAGTAACCAAATCGTTATCATAGAAATTTTTATTTGAAAATGAAATAAGTTGTTCGTATCTGCTTCTGTAATGCCATTTCAATCTTCTTTGCGGGAAGGAAGTAGAACACAAATCCAAAATCGATTCAAAATCGGTTATATCTTCACTTTCATCATCGTCATCACTATCAGTTCCTGAATTAAAGAAATTGCTGGGCGGCATTTGCTTTGAATCTCCGACAACAATCAACTGATTTCCTCTGTAAATAGCACCTATAGCGTCCTGAGGGAATATCTGTGATGCCTCGTCGAAGATTACTACGTCAAACTTCATTTCCGAATTAAGGAACGTACTGACGCTCAAAGGAGACATTAAAAAGCAAGGTTTCAAAGTCTGTGCTAAATCGCCCAACTCTGATAATAATTGCCTTATACCTTTCTTTTTGCGTTTCTTCTCTCCTTCACGTAACAAAATAGCTATTGCACTACCTTGTGCCACCATGTCTAATCGAGGCCTTTGAGCGGATAATTTTGCTTTGATTTTCGCCTTATTTATTTCAAAATTTAAAGTGTCCTTTTCTTTAAAGCGTTCAATCATTTCATCGTGAGGAACACGCGCCAACTCAATAAGAATAGGCGACTCATGTAAAACAGCGTCAACCCATTGTGAATAAAATGCTTTTTTATAAGTTAAAACTATTTTGCGTGAATCTATGTTTTGCTGAATTGCGAAATCAATATAAGTACGTAAACCGCTTTCTTGTAATTTGGTTATCAACTTAATAAAGTCGCACCAGTTATCAAGTTTATCGGTATTTGTAAGACACAAATTTAACTTTTCGATTAATGCGCTGTTAGATGTATGGAGAATGTTGTATTCGTTCGCATTAAAACTTGCCAACAGGCGATCAAGGTGTTCTTTATTAGCTTCTAACAAACGGCTATATCTTTCGGCAATTTGCTTAAACTGCATTTTCTGAGATAAGAATATCTCAAAAGGCATATGGGCTAATTGGGTAATTTCTGTGAAGCCGTTTATTGCCGATGTCAATATTTCCAATTCCGAAAGCAATTTTTCAAAATCAGTATTAACCCCAATATATGCTTTACCCAATAAAGATTTAATTTTTAATTGCTGTTCGTTAAACTCTTCTATACCTTTCTGATATTTGCTTAAAGTATCAGTCACATTCACCGCTTCCGCATACTTTATCTTTTTGCCGTCTTTCTTGCAAATTTTTATATCGCTAATGATATGCTTATATTCTCCGCTGAATAAGCGCGTAACCCAACCTTTGTACTGCTTGGTTAGTTTTTTATGAAGGACTTGCCCATCTAATTTATACAGGTCCTCATCAAAGACCTTGTCTAAAATATCTTTGTTTTGCAAAATGTCTTTGGCTATAGTCTGCAACTGTTTGACGGTTTGCTTTACGTCTCCCAACACGGCAAAACTAAACAAGGACGGTGTTATAAAATCACTTTTTCCTGCTAATTCGAAAAAGCTATTTAACGACAGTGCATCATTAATACAGTTTGTTGAAATTCCGTAATTTGCTTTAATCCTTTCGTTTATTTCCAGTAAAGAATGGCATAAAGTATTAACCGCTTGCAAGTCTTCTTTAAGTCTCATTACACTTTGATAAGAGCTATCAGTATTTATGTATCCGTACCATACGTTTTTATGGTAATCTGAACCTATCGAATCGATATAACCTGTATAACGATTTAAAAAATTTTCAGTGGTGTCTATGTAGTTTTCACCCTTATTCTTTATGTCTTGAATTACAAAACTTATATCTGCTGCCGACCTGCAAGCAGATACTTCTTCATACAACTGATAAAGTGTTTTATTTATGTTAGGACGGATTTTATGTAGCTCTACAGCGTAAGCGTCTAACTGTCGCTGGGCTTCCTGTTTTATTTTTAACTCTTTTTCAGCCTTATCCGATACGCCGCTTTTCTGTAATCGAAGAGTCTTGCAAAGTTCTTCGATTACCTGTTTTTTATTCGCTTTATGGCTATGAAGTTCCAAACAGAATTCTTCAAGACCAACCTTTTTTAACTTATCATAAACGACATTCAATGCGGCAAGTTTTTCAGATACGAATAATACTTTTTTGCCGTCCATTAAACACTCTGCGATGATATTAGTTATGGTCTGACTTTTTCCCGTTCCGGGAGGCCCCTGCAATACAAAACTTTTGCCTTCTTTGGCGGTTTCTATTGCTTCAGCCTGACTTGAGTCCGCATCAACGACATTGTGAAGTGCCAATAAATCAATTACTTTAGTTTCATCTAAACTTGTTGCGCCCAAAGAAGATGATTCTCCTAACAAGGCACGAACGCTACTGTTCTGAGCAATTTTCGCCGTATTTTCTTTCAAGTCCTTGTACATATTGATTTTCAAGAAAGAAAAAATGCCGATTTTACATTCAGTAGTAACTGTCCATTTAAGTCTTGCCAAAAGGGCGGAAACTTTATCTAAGTATTTCTCTATACCGTCATCTTCATCATATTCGGGGAATTTAATGCCGTATTCATTCTGAAGCTTGTATGTGAATGTAGGATTAACAATTATGTCGTCGTCTAATACTTTGACGTAATACGGTTCTACAGCCGATTGATTTTCAATTGCAATAGGAGCAAGTAAAATAGGTGCGCGCATTTCAATCTGAGAGTTGTCGCTTTCAGTCCAGCGAATAAAACCAAATGCAATATAAGCAATATTTACACCCGTTTCTTCAATAGCCGTCCTTGCTTTCCTACCAATACTTTTTAATGCCTGTATAGGTTTATTTGCTACGTTATAAGCAAGGATCTGATTTCGCTTTAATCTGCCCGCATACGTTATAAGATAAGATTGCTTTGACTGACGTTCCTGCTGTTCGCTATCTTCATCTGTATCAAGTTCGTCATCATCGTTATCAAGTTTCGGATCATAAACTTCAAAAACGGCAGAATGTTCCGCCTTCTCAAAAAGCGTATTAAAATCAGGAGCGACAATTTCCACCGTTCCTTGCTTTGAGTCTTTAAAGTTGATTAAGTTATTTCTCTTGCCTGTATCGAGCAACAAATCTGCCCACTTGCTTAGTCTTTCAGTATCCATAAAACTTCCTTTGTAAGCTTTCTATATGCGACGCTTTTATATTTTAATTACTGTCAATTAGAAATATGAAATACCAAATATTCCCAAAATATTATACTTCATTTCAGTCAATAAAGCAATGCTTATATTATACGAATTTTCGTTTCCTTCTATCTGTTCTTAATTTTCCAGCATGTGTCAGCAATGTTTGCAGCTTTTCAAGTAAGCCTGCTTTAATGAAAAAATATATAAACAAATGTTCGTTTTCTCTTGACTTGCCGCTATCGTTGTGATAGAATATGTACTGTACCAAGATAGAGTAATGAGTGGTACTGTACCCTTTAATAGGGTAAGAGTTCTGCGGTGGACGTACGGGGCATTGTCCATTAAGCGCAGAAAGTTTTTTGAACGGAAAGAGACCGTTCCTGCCTTAGCTTGCGATTTTGAACGCGAGGTGTTTTTGCTATACGCAAAAATCGCGAGCCGTGATAGGCTTTTGTTGTTGTACAATTTTTTATGACAACAAACTATGTGCAGCCGGAGTTATCCGAGATTCCCATGACAGCGATAAGTCGGATAATGTTGATGGTTAATTTCAGCATACAAAAAATTTCATAGAATGGCTAACCACCATAGAGCAATTGAGCATTGCTAAACACGGTTAAGTCGGTGATTACGTTGAGCGTATCAGCGGCTTTTTTGTACCCTTTTTTGTGTTATCAACCACATTCTTTAAGTGGCAAAAATTATATTTTCGGAGGTAAATCTATGACAATCAGACCGCCTTAATCAGGCAAAATCTTTACACCAAAACGTTACCAAATCAACACCAAACAGCTCCCTGCAAGGGCGAACTGGCTACTTGTAGCCTAGTGAGATATGGATACGTAGTTATCCGAAACATTAAAAATTTAGGAGGACAAAATTATAAGTTATCAGGTAGTTAGAATACAACCATTTACAAAAAACAGTTTAGGCAAAATCGGAGCCGAGACAGAAAGAACAGCAACGCATAACCGCAACGAGGATATAGACTCAGAGCGTACTCCCCTTAACTTCTATTACAAGAAATCGGACGGAGGATTGAACGCTCAATGGAAAAAGACAATGAAAGACTTAGAAGTGAGCTTTAATGAAAAAGCAAAATCAATCGCATTCGAAGGTATGATTATAACTTCAGACCCTACTTTCTTTGAAAAGCTCGGCTACGTTCAGGGAATGTCACCGCCTATCGAAGTAATGGACTTCTTTGACCATGCTTATAAGTTTGCCTTATCGTATATCGGTTATCACGGGACAGATGAAAATATATTATCGGCTGTAATTCATTTTGATGAAACTACTCCACACCTACAACTTTACTATTTACCTATCGTTGATACGGCAAAGAAAAAAGTTTACGCAAAAGGTGCAGACGGAAAAGTCTCACGAAATGAAAAAGGCTCGCCCGTACAAGCAAAGGACGAACGAGGCAAAAGTATTTACGAATACGTTAAATTGGACAAGCCTAAATTATGCAGTTCGGACTTTTGGGCGGAACGCGGCGGACAGTTATCTTACGGCAATATGCAAGATGAGTTTTACAGTACAGTTTCAATCCGTTACGGTTTAGAACGCGGAGAAATCGGAAGCAACAAAAAGCATACCACGAAGTATCAATGGCAGAAACAGCAACAGGAAGCCGAACTTGCCGCAATTACAGAAGAAGCTCAAAGTAAAGAAAAGCAAGCGAAGCTTGCTACTTCCGTAAGAGATGAAGCGATGGACGAGCTAGCTGAAATTGAAAAGCGCAAAGAAAAAGCAACCGAAGAATTGAAACCGTTGCAAGAATATTTAGACGCATTTAATGAAGCGTTAAGCGGTACTCTTCCTTTATCACCTACTACGAAGTTGCGAAAGATGATTATCGGGCTTACAACCGAATATAAGCGGTTAGAAAGTGAAAAGAAAATAACCGACAAAGACAGAGAAAAACTTTTCACCGAGTTGCAAGCCGTACAAAAGCGCATCCCAACGTTAGAGAAATACAGAGACTTAGTAATTCTTCTCAACGACTACGCTCCCGATAAGTTAGACGAGGCAAAGCGAACAGCTAAGGAAAGACAAACTGAAAAATTAAAACCCAAATTTAAATCAAGCGATAACTATAAATTTTAGTTTCAAACGCTTGCAATTTACAAAAAAATAAGGTAGGATACAAACCCTACTAAAAACAAGGAGGAACATGCAATGGAAAGAGAACATAGTATTCAAAGCTATAAGGACGAAAACTAAGCCCGTCCGAATAAGATTATTTGAACTACAACAAATTAGAAGAACTATTACAACTTTTAAAAGACATACCCGATAGCGGCAAGCGTGACAGAATACTGCAACTTTGCTTAAACGCGGCGGCTGACAGTATTGATGAAAACATTTTGCAAAGCATTATCGGGAACAACAATCAATCTAAAAATCAAACGGTGTTTTTGAAATTCACTAAACAGGAGTTATCAAAAATGCCGATAAGATTTAGAAAAGAACTGATTATTAATGACCGCTTGGTCAAATGCCGCAAACGCATAAGCGGCAGAAAAACTATTAACTACGAGATTCGTTACCGCCGACACGGTTACAATATAGCCGTATCGAGCAACGATTTGGAAAAGGCAAAAGAAAAGTTTATTGAAGCGTTGAAAACTGCGGACAGCGGTGTAACAAAGTCAACCGTCCCCACTACCTTTAACGAGTTTGCAACTTACTACTTTGAGAATTTCAGAATTAAAAAGGTTGCAAAGGAAACTTACAGCGGAGATATGGGCAGATACAAAAATCACATACTGCCTCACTTCGGCTCAAAACCGTTAAAGAAAATTACTGCTTCCGACTGTCAGACGTTATTGGACAAATACGTTGAGAAAGGTATGGGCAAAACCGCCGACGAAATTCATTCGCTTTTAAACTGCATTTTCAAGATGGCGATTGCGCACAATTTAATAACGCAAAATCCGCTTGCAATTGTGGTACATAGCGAACACGAGAGAACACACGGCAAAGCTCTTACCAAACAAGAAGAACGCAAGCTGCTTGACGGTTTAAAAGGAACGCGCTATCTTGTCCCCTTCGCGGTTGCACTTTACACGGGTATGCGACCTAACGAATACAAGACCGCAAAAATTCAAGGCGACTTTATAATTGCGGTAAACAGCAAGCGCAAAAACAAAAAGGTTGAATATAAGCGTATTCCAATTTCGCCTATGCTTAAACCTTACCTTGAAGGCGTAACCGAGCTTGACTTCCCTTACGTGGAAAGTATGCGAACGCACATGAACGAACACGTTAAAGGACACAAGATATACGATATGCGCACCACCTTTTACACTCGTTGTCGTGAGTGCGGAGTTGCGGATGCAGCAAGGGACGAATTTATGGGACATTCTTCGGGAGCGTTGGCAAACGCCTATACAGACCTGTCGGACGAATACTTGCTCAATGAAGCCAAGAAACTTGTTTGGAGTTACTGAGAGTTTAGAAGCAATTAGAACAAGGAGCGTGCGGATTTTTTGACGGGAGTTTACAAATAGTAAATGACCGAGGAAAAACGCAAGCGCGATGCAGTAATGCGCAGTTTATAAGCTGTCAGTTTATGCCCCGATTTGTGCCCCAAAAAATGCACTTCTACTTTTCCCCGCTCTAAAAAATGGCGTAAAAATACCGATTTTTGCTCATTTTTGAGCAAAAATCGGTTGTAATCGCTGTTTGGTAAGGAATTTCACCCCGCCCCAAAGAAAATTCGATTGTTGAGTTAATTATATTACGCCGTGCGGCTGTTGTCAAACGTTTTACCTTACTATATTTTCATATAAGGGGAACGCGCGGCAAAGTTTACCAACCTCCGCTTTGACGTACTCGGCGGCATTTTCGCGCTCCTCGATAATTTCCGTAATCAGGCTTGCAATAGTGCGTGCTTCCGCTTCCTTCATTCTCCGCGAAGTCATTGCGGGTGTGCCTATGCGAATGCCCGAGGTTACGAACGGCTTTTGCATATCGAAAGGAATTGCGTTTTTGTTTACGGTAATATTGACTTCGTCCAAAAGCTTTTCAAGCTCCTTGCCGGTTATGCCCTTGTCGGTGAGGTTCAATAAGATAAGGTGATTGTCCGTGCCGCCGCTGACCATTTTGACGCCGAGCTTTGAAAACTCGTCCGCCATAGCCTTTGCGTTTTTGACAATCTGTTTTTGATATTCCTTGAACTCGTCTGAAAGCGCTTCTTTAAAAGCAACGGCTTTTGCGGCAATTATGTGCATTAAGGGTCCGCCCTGAACGCCGGGAAACACGGCTTTATCGATTGCCTTGCCCCACTCCTCCTTACACATAATAACGCCGCCGCGGGGTCCGCGCAAGGTCTTGTGAGTGGTCGTAGTAACGAAGTCCGCGAAAGGAACCGGCGAGGGGTGAAGCCCTGCGGCAACCAAGCCCGCAATGTGCGCAATGTCGACGAACATCAGCGCGCCTACCTTATCACAGATAGCGCGTATGCGCTTGAAGTCAATCACGCGGGGATATGCGCTTGCGCCCGAAATAATGAGCTTAGGCTTACAAGCGATTGCAATCTTTTCCATTTCGTCATAGTCGATTACCTCTTCCCCTTCTTTAACTCCGTAGGGCACAATATTGAAATACTTACCCGAAATGTTGACGGGCGAGCCGTGCGAGAGATGACCGCCGTGGGCGAGGTTCATACCCATAATAGTATCACCCGGCTGACACGCGGCAAAGAGTACGGCAAGGTTTGCACTTGCGCCCGAATGGGGCTGAACGTTGCAGTATTCGCAGCCGAAAATTTCTTTTAAGCGGTTACGCGCCAAATCCTCGGCAGTGTCCACGCACTGACAGCCGCCGTAATAGCGGTGAGCGGGATAACCCTCCGCATACTTATTTGTTAGATGACTGCCCGCCGCCGCAAGCACCGCGGGGGAAACGAAGTTTTCGCTTGCAATTAATTCAATATTGTTTTGCTGGCGTGAAAGCTCTGCCTTTAAAGCTTCGGCAATTTCGGGGTCTGTCTTTGCAATGAGGGAAATATCAATCATACTACGCTCCTTTTAAATTAGTATATTATAATTACCGCTAAAAGTCAACGCGCAAATAAAACAAGTCCCGCTATCTTGCGGGACTTAAATTATTTAATAATCCGTACGACCTAAAATGAAATCAACAGAACAGTCAAAAAACTTTGCAAGCTTCTTCAAATTATCTACGGACGGTAAAGATTTACCTGTCAACCAACCGTGAAGTGTATTCCAAGAAAAATGTTTAACTTCAATTAAAGATTTTTGAGTTTTGCCCTTTTGCTTTAAAATTTCACGCAAACGAATATTAAAAGGCTGTACAGGTTTATACGGAACGTCGCGGTTCGGATAATCTTTTAAACCTATCAAAAAGTCTGCCGAACAATTAAAGAAGTTAATAAAAGCAACTAAATATTTATAGTTGGGTACAGATTTTCCAGATAGATACAATGAAATTTTAGCACGCGGAGTTTTCATTGCTTCAGCAAGTGTTGATTGCGTATAACCGTCCTCGTTCATAAGTTCAGTAAGCTGTTCTGATAAATTCGACATAATTCCCCAAAAGTAGTGTTTTTATTACAATTTATTATCTTCAGTTACTTAACAATTTGCTTGCAATGTTAAGAAACAGAAGATATAATTTAATTACACTAATTGTGCGCACTTTTAGAAAAAATTATTAAAAAACAAAAGGAATTAATTTAATGAAAATAATGACCAAAGAATGGGTTAAGGATTTTGAACTGCACGAGTTAATAGTTGCGTTAGAGCCGAATTCGGATAAAAAAATACCGTTCGTTTTTACGAACGGCGGAACGGATTGCGTTGCAAAGGAAGATTTGCATACGGTTAAAACAAATTTAAATTTGGCGGATAAGGAAAACGAATTAAGTTTTGTTATGCTTCCCGATACGTTTGAGACAGATTTGGATTTTTTAGGGGACGGCACGGAAATAAACGAAAAAACGTACAAAAACGATTTTTTGTTTCAGTACCTGA
>JAIDRY010000201.1 GCA_029061465.1 Clostridia bacterium | reverse complement strand
CTGTTCTGCCCGTTTTGGGAGCAGCGGGTTTAACTGAAGTTTTAGCCGTTGAACCTTGTGTAACTTTAGTTGTCTTTTTGGTTTGAGTGGTTTTGCTGGTAGCCATAATTTCCCCCTTTTGAAATTACTAAATTAACGAACCCTTATTTATAAAGTAAGGCTGTATATCGCATCCTGCAAGTACTCTGCCGTCGCGTATAACCGAATCTTTATCGCTTACCACGTATGAAAGGTTACAATTTTCACCTACGATATTATCCGTCATAATTATACAGTTTTTCACTACGGAATCTCTTCCTATTTTCACTCCGCGGAAAAGAATACAGTTTTCAACCGTACCCTCGATAACGCAGCCGTCTGATATAAGCGAATTTTTAACCTTTGCAGTTTGAGCAAATTTTGCCGGTGCGCTGTCGTTTACTTTGGTATAAACGTCTCTTTCCCCAAAAATTTCTTTTCTTACTTCTTTGGTGAGCAAATCAAAATTAATTTTGAAATACTTTTCAAGTGACGAAATATTTTCGTAATATCCTTCAAGTTTGTAAGCATACAGGTTGTAATTTGCAACACCGGGACTTAAAATATCTCTTCCAAAGCTCTTATATCCGTGTTGAATTGCATCCTGTATAAGTCTGAGCATGAACGAGGTGCGCGCAACCATTACGTTGATATAATTCTTCTTTTTCCCGCCGCCGACAGGATTAATTTCTATTTCTTTAATTCTGTTGTCCTTTGCGGTCTCAAAAGTCATATAATAGTGCGATTTGGTTACTTCGTGTTCATGATATACCATGGTTATATCGGCGTTCTTTGCTATATGCGCTTCAATAACTTTACTGTAGTCGAGTTTATATACTGCATCGCTGTCCGTAATAACTACAAAATCTTCTTTACATTTTTTCAAAAATGCCGTAGCACCCTTTAACGCTTCCAAACGGTTGCGATATACTGTTTCAGACTCATCACTGTAAGGAGGTAAAAGAATAAGTCCCCCTTCCTTTCTTGCGAGGTCCCAGCTTTTGCCGGAACCGAGGTGGTCCATCAATGACTGGTAGTTATTTTTTGTTATCATTCCTACCGTCGTAATACCCGAATTAACCATATTTGAAAGGGTAAAATCAACGACGCGGTATCTTCCGCCGATAGGGATAGACCCCATTGAACGTACTCTTGTTAGCTCGGGTACGCTTTCTTCGTTCATACTTGAAAAAATTATGCCTACAGTTGAAGCCATTTCAATATCCCCCTTTATACGTTTTTATCCACTATTTCGCCTGCAGCAACGGTTCCGTTCTTTTTAACGGTAATTCCTCTGCCGAGCACGGTTATTCCGGAAGTCTTGCTTTCGGATTTCAAAGCTTCCGCAATAGGCGCGCCGATAACTGCGCATTCGCCTATAACAACTTCTTCGTCAATTATAGAGTAATTGATTTTTGCGCCTGCTTTTACGGTAATATTGCCCATAAGCACGCTGTCAATTACCTCGGCTCCTTCCTCTATTACGCAGTTAGTACCTATAACAGAATTGACGATTTTACCTTCAATTTCTCCGCCCGTGGCAACGATTGAATTGATAACTTCTCCCTGAATATATGCCGGGGGCGCCAGAGGACTTCTGGAATGTATTACTCTTTCTCTGTCTGTAAGCTCGAATTGAGGCACTACACCGAGTAAGTCCATATTGGCTTCCCAAAGTGAGCTGATAGTTCCGACGTCCTTCCAATATCCTTCAAAACGGTACGAGTACATTTTCTCCCCGGCGGAAAGCATAGCGGGAAGAACGTTTTTGCCAAAGTCGTTTTCCGAATTGGGATTCTGATTATCAAGTTCAAGATATTTGAATAACTTTTCCGCAGTAAAGATATATATTCCCATTGAGGCGAGGTCGCTCTTAGGATTTGCGGGCTTTTCTTCAAATTCGTAAATAGTTCCGTCCTTTTTGGTGTTGAGAATACCGAAGCGCGAAGCTTCTTTGAGAGGAACCTGCATACAAGCTATAGTGCAATCCGCTTTTGCCGCCTTGTGCGCGGCAAGCATTTTGTCGTAATCCATTTTATAAATGTGGTCGCCCGAAAGTATAAGCACGTATTCGGGGTCATACATTTTCATAAATCTGATATTTTGGTAAATGGCGTTTGCAGTGCCCTTATACCATGAAGTATCGGTCTTTGCTTCGTAAGGCGACAACACGTGAACGCCGCCGAACGTTCTGTCAAGGTCCCAGGGCTGGCCGTTGCCAACGTATTCGTTGAGCACGAGCGGCTGATACTGAGTGAGAACGCCCACTGTATCTATTCCGGAATTTATACAGTTTGAAAGCGGGAAATCAATTATTCTGTACTTAGCTCCGAATGAAACTGCAGGCTTTGCTATGTTGCTTGTTAACGCATAAAGCCTGCTTCCCTGCCCGCCTGCAAGCAGCATCGCAACACATTCTTTCTTTTTTAGCATTGCTAAAATCCCCCAATTTTTATGATAGTTTTATTAAATACATACAGGTCAGCTTGGGAACATTTATTTTCAAAAAATTTTCTTGGCTGTCCTTATTTTTTATCGTATTGAATATTCTTTTCTTTATTTTTCCGTGCCCGCCGAACTTTGTGTCGTCAGTATTAAGTATCAGGCGGTATTTGCCTTCGCTCAATTTGATATTGTAATTAATCAAATCAATGCCTGAAAAATTCATTACGGCAACTAATTCTTCACCGTTTTTTGAATATCTTGAAAAAGCGAATAAATTGTTGAACCTGTCGTCTACGACTAACCATTTAAAGCCGTCCCACCCATTATCTATCTCATATAAAGGTTTATTCTGTGAATACAGTCGGTTGAGCTCTTTGACGAAAATGCGCATTTTTTTGTGCAATTCAAATTCGTCCGCAAGAAACAAGTCAAGCCCCGTAGTATAATCCCACTCTTTGAACTGTGCAACTTCATAGCCCATAAAGTTAAGCTTTTTTCCGGGGTGTGCGTACATAAATGCAATCAAAAGCCGCTCGCCGGCAAATTTGTCTACATATTCACCGGGCATTTTGTTTACAACCGAACCTTTAACGTGTACAACTTCGTCGTGAGATATGGGTAAAATAAATTTTTCAGAAAAAGCGTACGTGAGTGAAAAAGTGATTTTATTATGGTGGTGATTTCTGAAATATGGGTCTTCTCTACAATAAAACAGAGTATCGTTCATCCAACCCAAATTCCACTTATAATCAAAACCGAGTCCGCCGTCTTCAACTTTTTCGGTTACTTTTGGAAATGTCGTCGATTCTTCGGCAATAGTTATGACGCCTTTAAAATATTTTTTTACGGACTTTTTAATTTTTTTTAAAAACGCCACTCCTTCGAGGTTTATGTTTTCCCCTAA
>JAIDRY010000200.1 GCA_029061465.1 Clostridia bacterium | reverse complement strand
GTTTTCGCTGCACTCACCACCGAAAAGGACGGCTTGAAGCTTTACGCTTCCGCAGCTAAAAACGAAGCTAACCTTTCCGGCGTTGCGAAGGGAGACAGAGCAGGCGATTACGATTTAGTTAAAAACTTCAACGGCCGCCCCACCGCTAACGACCTTTTGGGAACTTTCGGCGGAAGTACCGAGTTTGCTCCTTCTATGTTCAACGGCATAGATTACTCCGATATGCTCAACAAAGCGTTGAGGGGCGACGGCGCACTTCCCGGTTACGACGGCAACACGCTTGTTATGCTTTCGTCCTGGGGCGCGGCGTACACCTCAACTATCTCGTCCGACAACTTCAAGGTTGCAAAGAACAGCTATGCAATTGCTTCGTTCTGGATTAAGACTTCCGATATGAACGGCAAGACGGCGGCAACCGTTAAAGTTTACGATAAGGACGATAAGGACGACAACCAGACGCTTACGATTGACACGACGGGCGTTACCACTTCGTTCGAAACGGAAAAGGATATTTATAACGGCTGGGTTCCCTGCTTTATCTTCGTTGAAAACGATACCGACAACGATAAGCAGTTTGCAATTGATTTCAGCTTCGGCAACACTACTATTAAATCAGCTACGTACGAAGGCGGCTGGGTAGCGCTTGCAGACCTTCAGACGCTTACCGTAAACGAGGACGTGTACAAGCTTGCATCAAGCGGCACGTACACCGCACTTTATTCCTTTAAAGCCGACGAGGACAAGGACGACGGCAAGGTTATGGACGAGGCGCTCGGCACTTCTGATATTAAGAGTGAAATTTCAGTTCCCTCCTCCTACAACGGTCTTAACGGTGCTAACTCGTCGTTTACAAGTAACGCAAGCAATCCCGCTTACGACGCAAGCAACACGAACAAGCTTGCGGGACTTATAAACAGAGATTATCTTGATGATTATAAGAACGGCGCGGAAATTCTTACGAGCTTCAACTCGGCGGCAACCAACTGGAACGACGTGTTCGGTGAAAACTGCTATCAGCCCCTTATCATTATTAATAATTTAAGGTGGTACGCAGAAAAAGCCGAAGCCAACGAGGACACTTACAAAGATTATTACGTTGAGGACGAAAACGGAACTTTGGAAGCGCCCAACGGCAAAAAGTATAAGAAAGCCGACAAGTGGGACGAAAAGGAAACCTATTACTCATTAACAGACGTAGTCAACTACGGATTTGTAGGAAACAGTAAGACCGTTTCTTCGGACAGCTATGAAACGGTAAGCGTAAGAGTTATGGTAAGCGGCGACGCAGTTGCTTATATTTATCTGGTTGATTCTAACTCGCCTGAAAATATATTAAGCTACACCACCCCCGCCTATACGTTCTATTACGACAACGAAGGCAACGTGCTCGACGTACCGTTTGACGCGGATTGGAAAGAGACTGACCACCGCAGCCACATTATATATTCGCTCCGCGACGACGGATTGTACGAGAATGACGGCAAGGTTTACGCAAACCTTTACAACCTTAAAAAGTCGTTCAAAAATTACAAGTTCGAACACGAAGCGTTCTATAATTCGAAAGGCGAAGCTGTTTCGTTCGATAATCTTGTAGAGGGCGAAACCTACTACACCTCTGCGGACAAGACGGAGCTTGCAAGCCACTATCTTGTAAACTCGGACGGAACGCGTATTTACGAATACAAGGACGGCGGTTACTACTATATAGTAGATAACGTAACGAGCGATATCAAGGTTGAGAACTTCAAAGATAGTTACGCAAGATATACCTACAACGAAATTGACGAAAAATTCCTTGTAAAGGTAGAAAACACTAACGGCGAATGGGTAACCGTAAACTTCTTCCTGCACACGGGCAGCGAATCGAAGAGCTACCGCCTTGAGCTTTGGAGCGGTGCACGCGACGAAGACGGCGTTAAGGACCATAAGGTTGAAAAGAACGGCGCGGTTGCGTTTGATACCAGCTCATACTCGGTAACTTCGAGCAACTACTCCAACATTCTGAGCGAGTACGAAAACAATATTATTTACGCTTATCAGAAGCTTTTGGGAGATAAGCTTGACGAAGTTGAATCACACGACAAAAATATCGCTTATTACGAGAAGCTTGCAGAAAAGCTGCTTACGGAAGAGCAGTTGAAAGCTGTTAAGGCAACCTACGACGCTAAGTACTACACCTACACTCTGTACGATTCGGAAGCGTACGTACCGTTTAACTCCACGACTGCAGAGGACGGCGAAACGGGTTACGACTACAACTCCGACGACTTTGACGAAGTGCTTGCTTACTTCGAATATAAGGACGAAACGCAGAATTCTAACAACGTATTCGTTGACTACTCTGCGGTAGACCAGAAAATTTCGATAAATACCAATACTCCCGACGACGGTGACGACGAAGAAGAAACGACCGCAAACGGCGACATCTGGCTGTATGTATCTTCAATCGTTCTCGTAGTTGTACTGCTCATTACTCTTGTTGCGATACTTGTAAGAGATTTCCTCAAGAAGCACCGCGTTAAGAGTGGCAAAAAACAGAACGACAAAAACGTTTACCGTCAGCGCGACCGCTATATCAAGAAACTTCACCTTGTAAAGAACGAAGAGGTTGAAGAGCCCGTCGCTGAAGAAACCGAGGAGCCTGTTACTGAAGATACCGTTGAAGAACCTGCGGAAGAGTCTGTAACAGAGGCACCTGCAGAGGAAACGGTTGAACAAGCTGAAGAACCCGTAACCGAGGAACCTGCGGAAGAAGTTGCAGAGCCTGTAACAGAAGAACATGTTGAAGAAGTTGCAGAACCTGCTCCCGCTCCCGTTGAGGAACCTGCTGAGGAGCCTGCGCCTGCGGACGAACCCGCAAAGGAAGAAATCGTTGAAAATACGGAAACTCCTAACGGGAACGAAACAAACGAATAATTAAAATAAAACAGCGGCTAATAAAGCCGCTGTTTTTTTATATTCTTAAACCCTTTGGTAAATGGTTTTTTGCTAAGCCGCCGCTTGCCTTGCACCAGCCGAGCGGAAAGCCCTTATGCGTTACGACGCGCCAACCCTTTTCTTCACAGTCGAAAGTCAGTCCGCGCAAATATGCGGTTGCCGTTTTTTCGTCCACTTCAACACACTTTACCTCGCTTCTATTCAAGCTCATTGCAAGGGTGTGCGACGGCTCGAAACGTTTACCGTCGTCGGATACTTTACCTAAGTATACCCCGAAGTTATGCGGAATTTTGGTTGAACTTAAATCGGGCGTGCCGTCCGCAACGCTGTAAAAGCTGTAATTGCGCAAAACGAGGTTTTCAGCCTTTTTTAAAAGCGTATCGCGCTGCCATTCCTCAAAAACCTTTAATAATTTTTTATCGGGAACGGTCGGACGTATTACGCTTATATCCCGCCTCTCACCGCCTGTCTTTTCAAGTACGGCGCAAAAATGCCCTTCGCCGCGCACCTTGTGCGGCAGAAGCTTTTTTTGTGAAAGCAGTTTAAATTCGGTATGTGCTTGCAAAAACCTTTCTACCTGTCCCTCATCCTCTTCGGGCGCGAACGTGCAGGTTGAGTAAACGAGTCTGCCGCCGCCTGAAAGCATATCTGCGGCACAGTCTAAAATTTCCTTTTGGCGCTCGGCGCAGAGCGCTACGTTCTGCACGCTCCACTCGGGGATAGCCGCCTCTTCCTTTTTAAACATTCCCTCGCCCGAGCACGGCGCGTCGACTAAAATTTTATCGAAATAATTTTTAAATACTTCGGCAAGGCGCTTTGGCTCGGTTGAAGTTATAAGCGCGTTTTTAACGCCCAGCCTTTCCACGTTAGAGCGGAGAATTTCCGCACGCTTGGGTACGATTTCGTTGAGTACCAAAACGCCCTCGCCCTGCATAGCCTGCGCAAGCTGAGTGCCCTTGCCGCCCGGGGCGGAACATAAATCAAGCACTCTTTCGCCCCTCTTTACTTCAAGCTCGGGTGCGGCGCACATTGCCGAAGGCTCCTGCACGTAATACAGCCCAGCGGCATGAAATATCGTTTTGCCGGGGGTTTCTGACGGAGTATAAAAGCCGTTCGGCTCCCATTCTACCTTGCCGTCAAGGGGTACGGGCGCAAGCCGTTCAAATTCTTCCGCAGATATTTTAAGCGTGTTTACCCTTATCCCGCGGACAGACGGATTATTGTACGAATTTAAAAAATCCGCGTACTCGCCGCCCAGCTCGGCTTTTGCTCTTTTTAAAAATTCTGCGGGAAGTTCAATCATTTAAAAGCTCCGAAAGCTGGAATAAGTCCAACACGCTCTTCCCCGCTGCCGCCGCTTTTTTAGTGCGGTCGGTGTTGTCGCCCTCCGTGCGGATATAAATATCGCACTCGTCAACGTGCTGGGTGTACTTACCGCCCTCC
>JAIDRY010000020.1 GCA_029061465.1 Clostridia bacterium | reverse complement strand
CTTCCCTGTCAATCAATCCGTCGTCCTCCAACGCACGCAAATTGTCCGTCAATACCTTTTTACTGATTGCGGGAATGGATTTTATAAAATCGCCGAACCGCTGTTTTTCATTATAAATTAAATTTCTGATAATTAAAAGTTTCCACTTGTTGCCGATAAGCTGCACAGTCGTGGCAACGGGGCACTCGGGTAATTCGTTTTTGGTAAGCATAAAAATCTCCTTAAAGCTATTATACCAACTGATTTTATATAAGTCAATAGTTCAAAAAAGAAACTTTGTTACAAATCTATTATCTGGTAATAGAAAAGTAACGCTCTTGCAATGTGTTTTGACTTTTGTTATAGTGTGGACACAAAATGACAAGGAGAATTATTATGAATAATTACAGCAAAATCAATATCAAAGACGAACCCCGCACCGAGCTTCACGACGCCTTGAAATTGACGGGCGCGGAAATCAGCGTTAACGCTTTGCCCGCGGGCGCAAGCGTTCCGTTCGTTCATGCACACAAGCAAAACGAAGAAATTTACGCAATTTTAGAAGGCAAGGGCTACGCCGTAATCGACGGTGAAAAAGTCGTTTTGACGGCGGGCGATTTTATAAGAATAAGCCCCGCGGCTAAAAGACAGTTTTTTGCATCAAACGATACGGCTATAAAATACCTGTGCATACAGGTCAAGGAAAATTCGCTCGAAGGTTACACGATGACCGACGCGATAGTTTAAAAGGCTATGACGAATAAGTCAGATACTTTAATAAAAATTCTGTGCGAAGAGCGGGGCGAAAGCGTACCCGCTCTTAACGGCTTAGATAAGCACGCTTCAGGTTAAACATTATGATTATTTCAACGGGAATGAGAACGGATATACCTGCGTTCTACTCAAAATGGTTTCTTAATAGAATTCGTGAAGGGTTCGTATATGTACGCAACCCTTACTATCCTAATCAGGTTACAAAGTATAGCCTTTCGCCTGACGTGGTGGATTGCATTGCGTTTTGCACAAAAAACCCGATTCCGCTTATCCCGCATCTGGACGAGCTGAACGCATACCGTCAGTTTTGGTTTATAACGATAACGCCGTACGGCAAAGACATTGAGCCGAACGTACCCGACAAACAGAAGATTATCGAAGCGTTCAAAACGATATCGTCCCGTGTGGGCAAAAAGGCAATCGGTTGGAGATACGACCCCGTATTTTACGGTAACGGATTTGACCTTGAACGGCACGCTAAAGAGTTTGAGAAATTAGCGGTTTCATTAAACGGTTTTACCGACAGTTGCGTTTTCAGTTTTCTCGACTTATACAAAAAAGTACAACGCAACGCTCCCGGCATTTATCCGCCTAGCATTGAAGAACAAAAGATATTAGGCAAACGGTTAGCCGAAATAGCCAAAGAAAACGGCATTACTATCCGTAGTTGCTGTGAGGGAACTCATCTTGCCGAATACGGAATTGACGTAAGCGGTTGTCAGACGAAAGAAGTTATCGAACGGGCAATCGGGGAAAAGTTATATATACGCGAGAGAAAAAGTCAGCGCGGTATTTGCAACTGTTTACTCGGCAAAGACATCGGCGCATACGATACTTGCGGTCATCTGTGTAAATATTGCTACGCCAATATGGACAAAGAACTTGTCTTAAAGAATATGCGTATGCATAATCCGAATTCACCCTTTCTTATAGGCAATAATCAAAACGGAGATAAGATAACCGAAGCCAAGCAGGAAAGTTTTATAAAAACCCAAACGAGTTTATTTTAAATGAAGATTATAGACAGATTGATAGAAATATTGAGCTTTGAACGGAACGAGCCTGTTCCCGCTTTGTCGGAAGAAAATAAGCACCGTTATTTCCGCGCGCTAGTAAACGTGCGTATGCCCAAAGCGGCAAGCAAAGAATTTTTGCAAATTCAGGACGAATATTTGAGACAGGAGTTGCGGCTTAAAGGCATAACCGATATTGCCGACCTTACTCCCGTTGCTCCCGATATCTATCTTTGGCAAGGCGATATCACAACCCTGAAATGCGACGGAATAGTCAATGCCGCCAACTCTCAAATGCTCGGTTGCTTTTGCCCGAACCACGGCTGTATCGACAACGCTATACACACCTTTGCGGGCGTTCAGCTAAGATATGAGTGCGCCGAAATTATGAAAGCGCAAGGCACTGAAGAGGCGACGGGGCAGGCGAAAATTACAGGGGCTTACAACCTGCCGTGCAAATACGTTTTGCACACCGTCGGCCCGATAGTTTACGGTGAGCTTACAAAAGAGAACGAACACGAGCTTGCAAGCTGTTACCGCTCTTGCCTTGAACTTGCCGACAAAAGCAAATTACAAAGTATTGCGTTTTGCTGTATCTCCACGGGCGAGTTTCACTTCCCCAACGAGAGGGCGGCGCAAATTGCCGTCCAGACCGTTGCGGAATACAAGCGCAAAACGCACAGCAAAATAAAAGTAATTTTCAACGTGTTTAAGGATTACGATTATGAAATCTATGCAAGATTACTCAAAGCAAATAATTAAGTTGAAAACCGCCCTCGACAGCGCGGACGCCGTTTTAATAGGCGCGGGCGCTGGGCTTTCGACTTCCGCGGGGCTTACGTATAGCGGAGAAAGATTTTTTAAACACTTTGCAGACTTTCACGCAAAATACGGAATTACCGATATGTACTCGGGCGGTTTTTATCCTTATAAAACGCTTGAAGAATTTTGGGCTTGGTGGTCGAGGCATATTTATTATAACCGCTACGTCGAACCGCCCAAGCCCGTCTATAATAACCTTTACGAGCTTGTAAAAAATAAGGACTACTTCGTTATCACTACCAACGTCGACCATTGTTTTCAGAAAGCGGGGTTTGATAAAGAGCGGCTTTTCTATACGCAGGGTGATTACGGGCTTTTTCAATGCTCGGTGCCGTGTCATAAAAAAACGTATGATAACGAACAGATTGTCCGCCGCATGGTTGAAGAACAAAAGGATATGAAAATTCCGACAACGCTGATTCCGCACTGTCCCGTTTGCGGCAGGCCCATGACGACGAATTTGCGCTGCGACGATAAATTTGTACAGGACGAGGGTTGGGAAATTGCCTGCAGGCGGTATGAGCAATTTATTGAAGAACATAAAAACAGCCGCCTTATTTTGCTTGAACTCGGCGTCGGCGACAATACACCCGTGATAATCAAATATCCGTTTTGGCGGCTTACAATGCAAAACCCGAAAGCAATCTACGCCTGCATTAATTACGGCGAAGCGTACTGCCCGCCGCAGATAGAAAAACAATCAATTTGCATCAACGACGATATAGACAAAGTTTTAAAATTTTGATTAAGAAAACAGGCGCGGCTTATCGCCGCGCCTGTTCTTTCAATTTTTTTGAGCTTACTTTAAATAATTATCGGCGCCCCCGAAAATCACACTTTTCGGGGGCGCACTCAATTTGCGCATACCTGCGGCTCACTGGAAAGGAATGCCCGCCATTATATATTAGTGTGCCCTTAAATATGGCGGGCAGGGAAACTTAGTTTCCAAAAATCACGAAAAATCGGTAGCGCAGAATAGCTACCGATTTTTGTGAGCCATTATTACAGATAACTCTTTAATTTTTCTTCAAAGCCTTCTTCAAGCGCGATAAGGTCGGTAAGAAGCTTTTTAACTTCTTCGTCCATTACGTTTTTACCGTCGGTAAGCGAAGTTTTGAGGGAAGTCAAGCCCGTAACCGTGCCCCTTATCATCATCTGGGCAACGTTCTGCGCCGAGTTGTCGTTAGCCGTACCCATCTTAATTGCAGACCACATCATAGCCTTTTTCATAGGGTTGGGCTCTTTAAGTTCAACGTCGAATTTGTGCGCAAGCGAAG
>JAIDRY010000002.1 GCA_029061465.1 Clostridia bacterium | reverse complement strand
ACTTATCGTTATCTTTGCACTGGGATGATCCGACTGCATAGTACAGCCTGCCGTCCCGGCAGAAACGCCGACGATATCTGCAATAGCAAATGAAAGACACAGTTTTTTTATCTTGTTTGACATAAATTGTCCCTCTTTAACTTATAAAGGTATACTGTTACCATATTATTTTACTTTTTATTGCAACAGCTGTCAAGCAATTTATTTGTCGTTACTAAAATTCACAGATATCGTCGAAAAAATACTTGCTGTCAAAGCGGTATTGCATTACTTCCGTCACTTCATTATGCTCACGGTTAAGATAATAGCATCTTCCCCCTTCAAACCAACCCATTTCACCGAATCCGTAACTCTTAGATGTTATATAAAAAGCGTATTCACCGACTTTTTTCTTTTGTATAGCCGACCCTATATCTCCCACTTTTTCACCGCGGAAATACTTTCGCGCAACTTTTTTCAACTGACCGCTTTTAAGATTATAGCGGTAATAAGTATAAGTGCCGCTGAACAGACCCGTTTCAATCTGAAAATAAAAGAAATCTCCGTCTTTTCTCATTTCAGCTTCCCGCTGTTTGGAATTAAACTCAGCTACCTGCGTAAATTCATTGCCTTTGATTTTATGCAGACAGTATTTCCAATCCGTATCGTCTTCGTTTTTATAATAATAAACGCAGGAAAAGAAATACGCCGCGCCGTCCTCAAAATAAATGCTTTCAATGTTTCTGTAGGCATCGATATATTTGTTGGAAGAATACGTCACTACGCTCAAATCGTGCCGGCTTACTTCTCCCGTTTCGCGGTTTACAGCGTAAACGATTTGAGAGGCGATGAGATAAATATATTGTTCCGTCGCCTCTTTGTTAGTAAAGTGATACACGGGAATTGCCGCAGTGTGAATTTCGCCGTTATACCACCATTCTATATAGGCATTTTCATTGGCGTTACGCGCCTTTCGGTAAATGCTGTAATAAAAGTCGTTTTTATAGTTTGCCTCGTATAATAAGTAAATCGGGTCGTCACCGTCGCCGAACTCAAACTCTTCGCCGCCGATGAGATTGCCGTTTAAATCGTAGGCAAGCTTAGTTTCGTCCAATACGATATATAAGATACTGCCGAAGAATATTCTTGGCCATTCGGTAAAGCTTTGCAAACATTGCCCCGATTTCTCGGCATAATCATACATATAAAGGAAAAACTCCGTTCGATCGTCCGTCATATACAGGAAAAATATTTTATGCGTGGGCGTTGCATAGTAATAATCCCACAGGTATAATTGTTCGACGGAATACCTGTTTTCCTCATAAGTAAATTCGGTAAACAGCAGTTCCTCTTCGGTTCCGTCCGTACGCGAACGCAAATTGCCTTTATACAGCCAAAAGTCTTCCGCCTTGCCGAGTGACGACGGGATAAGCTCTTCCTTCTCGGGATAGCAGCGTCTGAAACAACCGGAAAACGAAACGGCAAACACAACCGATATGAATATGAAAAGAAATTTTTTCAAACGTTTTTTCACAGAATTTTACCACCTTCAAATAGTCGTTCACTATAATAACGATTTAAGTTTACCGTTTGTCCCGCAAAAATAAAAATTTTTTCTCTTAAATGCTTAAAAAGCTGCTGAAATATTACAGCAGCTTTTTAATTGAAATTGTATTCGTTACAATGAGCGAAGCGGTGCGTAAGGTTTACGCTTTTATGCGACGCTCAAAGAAAGCGAAGAATTATTCCATAACAGCGTTAGCGCCGGCAGCTTTAAGATCAGCAACGATCTTTTCAGCTTCTTCCTTAGCAACGTTCTCTTTAAGCACGCCGCCCTTTTCAACTGCCTGCTTAGCTTCAACAAGTCCAAGACCGGTGAATGCACGAACAACTTTGAT
>JAIDRY010000199.1 GCA_029061465.1 Clostridia bacterium | reverse complement strand
CTCACGGCTCACGGACGGAGGCTTGAACGAAATAGGGCTTATCGTCAACAGGCTTAGCGCGGCGGGGATATTGAACAGAGAAACAATGACGGGGTACGAGATTGCAACTCTTTTGCATATCGAGCTTACGGCGGTCATTCCCGAGGATTTGTTGTTGCCGTGCGGAAAAATGAAAAAGCAAACCAAAACCGCGTTTAAGATAGCCGCGGAAAAACTGACGGGCAGGCGCGACGGCGTACTCAACGTTTTGAGGGGCTTTAGCGGACTGAACGGATATTTTAAAAGAAAGCTGAGGGACAAGGTATGAAGAACATCGTTTTAGAGCGCGACGACATGTCCGACTTCGAGCGGACGCTGTTTATAAAGGATTTGAAAAAAGTTACCGACGAATACTTTGAAAGCGATAAAAGCCCTTCGCTTGAAATCACGCGGGAGGGCGACGGATTTTTAGTGTGCGTGTTATTCACCGCCCGACGCGTCAAGTCGGTTAAAAAACCTCTGTAAAATAAAAGCCCCGCGGCTGTTGCGGTTATTTCACAGTAATAAAAAGCAAGGAAAGACAACGTTTCCTTGCTTTTTACTTTTCGTTTTGATACAATATGTCTGCAAATAAATGTTAATTGAGCGTGGTATGAAACAAGATAAATTTTTAACGGTTTTCGCCGTATTCGACGACGCAACCCAGCTGATACTAAAATCTTTTCAGGACAGAGTGTTAAGTTTAGGATATCCCGGAACACAAACTATGGGTATTCCTTTTCACATTTCGCTCGGCAGCTTCAAGGTTGAAGACGAACGTGAACTGAAAACAAGAATAAAAGAAGTCTGCTCACAAAATTATGAATTTGAAATAAATCTGAATAAGGTCAGTCATTTCAATAACAGAGTGTTATTTATAGAACCGGAAGAAAATATTAAACTCCGCTATCTACACGATTTATTCGATAACAATTTTGCAGACGGTTTTCCCTGGCACGCACACGCTACGGTTTTCTGCGACAACGAAGAACAGGTAACGGAAGCAAAAGAATGTTTAAACAAAATTTTTAAACCTTTAAAAGCAAGGATAACCGGAATTCAAATGGGAGAATTTTTCCCCACAAGAATGATAATAGAAGAAAAACTTTGTCATTGATTATGAATATAAATATAGCCCGCTATCTTCTGATTTGAAGATAGCGGGCTATTAGTTTGTCTATAAAAAATCTCTAATCACCTTGCATTGATTATGTCTATTACCGTTTGGAGTTCCTCGTCGTTTTTGGTTGCCGTCCACGCCGCGGGGACTATTGTGCAGCCGTCCGCTTTGGAAAGCGCTACGTCGTGGATACATTTATCGTTGGGCCACTTTATCTTTGCGGTGGTAAGCTTTACCGCCTCGCCCGTGGAATAGTAACGGAACGTCGACTGCATTATTCCCTTGCCGTAAGTCTGCGCCGTCTTTTCTTCGCCGCCCGCCCATTCAAGATATTCATCGGAATAATCGGAAATGAAAATATTTTCATACTTTAAAAAATCGTAGCTCACCAAAACGCCGATAAGCGCTTCCGATGCGCTCGCCGTGCCGGAGTTTGCAAGCACGTAAACTTTCGTATCCGTCGGTATAAGCGAATTGCCCGTATGCTTTATCGCATGCCAAAGCTGTTTTCTACCGTTGCGGTATTCACAGGTCATAGCAACGCTTGACTTTGACGAAAGCGACGAGGTAAAGTAACCCGCTATGTCCTGCATTACCGAAACGTAACCGCCGCCGTTGTTGCGCAAATCCAGAATTAACGACTTCTTGTTTGCCGCGTTGAATTTTTCAAACAGCGCTCCCATTTCGCCGCCGGCAGTACCGAAGAACTGCGACAGATTTATATAAGCCGCATCGTCGGGAAGATAACTCCGCGCCTTTGAGGGGTTTTCCTTGGGAGCAAGCCCGCCGTCCGCGGTGGACGTAAATTCCCACGCAGTTTTGTTCGTCGCCATATAGGTATAGCTTGAGGTGTATTCCTCGCGCGAAACGGTGAAATCCTTTTCCGCAGTAGACAGCACGAACTTCTCTCCCGTTGCGTTGGACAATACGAAGTCGGAAAAATTATTTGCCGTCTCGAACTTTGTAACCTGCTCCCCGCGCTTGCCGCTTATGAGCAAATCACCCGCCGTAATTCCCGCCATATCCGCGGGGGAATTACCGACAACCTGAACGACGTATATTCCCTTGCCATCGATAAAATTAGTGTAGAGTCCGATGCCGCTCTTATGTCCCTCGTTGTCCGACATCTCGGCTTCGAACTCCTCCGCGGTGTAGTACTCGGAATATTTATCCAGCCTTGCGCCGATTTCTTTAAGCGACAAATCCTCCACTCCGCTCGTGTCAAAATCGTCGTAGAAATAGTAATTTTTTTCTATCGTTCCAAGCAGCCAGCTCTTGGAATCCTTATAGTAAGTACAGCCCGAAACAAGAGCGATTGCGGCAAAAACCACCGCCGCAACAAGGGCAAAAAATCTTATTAATTTTAAGCGCGAATTACAAGTTTTAACCATTTATTTCACCACGTAAAGATAATGCAAAAATTTAAAAGTTACAGCCATTTCAAACTTCCGTAAGTCCAGTCCCGTCTGACGGCGGATTGAGTTTAATCTGTAAATCAAAGTGTTCCTGTGCATATACAGCGCACGCGCCGTACGGCATATACTTAAATCGTTTTTCAAAAATAAATCTACCGTCTGCATCATTGCCTCGTCCTCGAAGACTTTGGCAAGCGACTTCAAATCGTAACCCGCCGTAAGCTTCTCGCGCGTGGGCTTGGGGATTTCTGCAAATATACTTACAAAATCCTCGTCCGAGACGGTTTCAAACCCGCTTTTTGCGTCCGGATTATCGTTTCCCCGCACTATATCCCGCGGCGAACCGTTTTTTGTCTCGCTCATAAAGAACTCTCCTTTTGCGCCATTATAGCAGACAAAACGGCAATTTGCAAGAAAAAGGCGGGCTGAAAACGCTTATTGCAGATTTTTAAAAAAATATTTTTTTGCACCCTTATTCCGATATTATATCCTGAAACCCTCTTGAAAATAACCGTTTTTGCACATAATAAACGGTGAAAAAGCCGCGTTTTTTGCGCAAAAAACCCCGTTAAATCCAGCATATATGGGGGGCAATCGAAAAATCGGGTGATTTTCGACCTTAAAAATTTTGTCCCGAATTTTGTTTTTGCTCCGTTTAAAAATTTTGGAAAGGGCAAAAATCAAATTCGGAAATAAATGCGTTAACCTCAATATATTTGCGGGTTAACGGTAAATTCCCCTTGACATATGCTTGATTTTAGTATAAAATAGGGAAGTAAATAAAAACGCATTTCCAAACAGTATATACGTTAAATTTTATAGGAGATTTATAGTAATATGGAATACGATAAAGAATACGAAGTAGTTATCGATACCAAACAGCCGGACAGGCTGTTCGCGCTTGTAACGTACGCTATTGCTCTCGTATGCTTGCTTTGCGGACTTTTATTACCTTTGAACGGCACGGGATTTACCGCCGCGGCAATGCTCGGCTTACAGCTTCCCGCAGCTTTTAATAATATAGTTCCGCTCGATGCTTTAAGCGCAATAGCCGATAAGTTCCCCTTCGCATACGCAGACCCCGTGCACATCGGAAGCTTTGAATTGTTCGCAAACGATTTGTTCTTGCTTCTGTACGCTCTTGCAACCGTATGCGCGATAGTGGCGTTAATTCCCGCAATCGTAAGCACCGTAGCAAAGAAAAACGAAAAGAACATTCCTCTCAACGTGGCGTCGTTTATCGAGGGCTTTGCGCTTACCGCTTTAACCCTTCTCGTTCTCGGCATTTTAGACTCGGCTGACACCATTGCGGACTTCAACTGCTACGCGCTGATGATTGCTTTCGGCGGCACCTTCTTAATGCTTGTGCTGCAGGCGTTCTACTACAAGAAAGGCTCCGGCGCAATCAAATTCGTGCTTGCGCTCATATCGCTTTTGACGGTAGTATTCACGCTCAACGACGTTGCCAAAATTCTTCCCTTTACGGAGAACGGCTTGAAGGCTCTTCAGTCCGACTGGCTCGGAATAGGATTTGTAGACGACGTCAACGCGCACAATTTCATCGCGTTGTTCCTCTTATCCGAAAAGCCCTTTACCCCCGATATCGCCCTGAATACGCTGAACGTGTTTGTTATTATGGCGACCTATCTTGCAATATTAAACTGCATTTTAGATATTTGGGGACTCGGCAAAAAGACTAATAAAATTATGCCTGTAGCAAACCTTATAAGGTATGCGATTGAAGCGGTGCTTGCAATCGTGGTGATAGTAATTCCTTTCTTCATTACAGATTTAAAGGTCGGGCTGTTCGCCATCCTGCTTGGCATATCCGCACTCATCTCCCTCCTTATAAATCTTTTGAGATTGCTTTCATTCAAAAAGAAAGCCGCGGAAGCCCAGCAGGAAGACTTATTCGACGGCGAAGAAGATTTGTTCGCAACCGAGCAAAAGCCTGTTGCCGCGGTTGAAAAAGCCGAGCCCAAGCGTCCCGAGCCTGTTCAGACCGAAAGCAGCAAGACGAGCTTCTACGCTCCTATGATTTACTACGGACCTACCGACGACTTTATCCGCAGCCTTAACAACGACTTGAAGATAGAGTTTTCAAGAGTGTTCTTAGAGCGTAAATCCAACCCCCTCACCTTCATTCCCGACTACGTTGTAGGCGGAAAGAACGACAGGTTCTTCAACGCAGTATTCATCTACTACGGCAGAATTTGCGAGCTTGTTTCCGACGGACTTATGAACGCGATTTACAAGCAGGCAAATATAATGAGATAAGAAATATTTTAAAAGCCCGACGGCTTTGCCGTCGGGCTTATTTTATTTCGCTTCGTTTTATAAACACCTTTAAACCGTCCTCGCTTCGCTGTACGTTGCCGCCGCTCAGACAGTTGACTATATACATTCCCCTGCCGCTCTCCGCAAATACGTCGGGAAGCGAGGGACTTAAATCCACGTTTTCAAACCCGCTTGCCGTAACAGTAATTACTATCCCGCCGCCGTCAAGCTCTCCGCAAAATTCCGCGCTCTTGCCGCTGTGAATAATCACGTTGGATATAAGCTCGCAGGAAACTAACCTGCTTGCAAAAATATCCTCCTCCGCAACGCTTGCGCGGCGCAGAAAGTCGGAAAACTCTTTCAGACTTTCGTTCATCATCTTCAAGTCGCTGACTTTAAAACTAACCATCACAGTAGCGCTTCCTTCAATTTCTCGACGATTTTACGCTCCGCGCGGGATACGAACATCTGGCTTACGCCAAGTATCTTCCCCACTTCCGTCTGCGACTTGCCCTCTAAAAACCTTAAAGTTACCACCTTTTTTTCGGTGGGCTCGAGCTTTTCTATCTCCGTGCGCAGGGATTCCCTGTCCTCGAAGTCCTCAAACACGTTGCTATCGGAAGCAAGCACCTCGTGAAGCACAGCGTCCGTTTCACCTTCCGCGCCCTGCACGGGTGCGTCAAGGCTTACGGGTGCACGACATTCGAGCGCCTCGATTATAAGCTCTTCCGAAAAGCCCAACGCTTCAGCAAGCTGTTTTACGGTTGGCTTTGCTCCGTGAACTTTAAAGTACTCCTCGGTTGCTTCCCTGACCTTTGCGGCTACGGTGTAAATCCTCCTCGGCAGTCTGACGGCGCGCGAATAGTCGCGGAAGTAGTTTTTAATCATTCCCGTCATCGTCGGCGTTATGTAAGTAGTGAAGCGGTTGCCCAAATCGGGGTCGAATTTCT
>JAIDRY010000198.1 GCA_029061465.1 Clostridia bacterium | reverse complement strand
GTTCGAGCCCATGAGCGCACGGTTAGTATCGTCGTTTTCAAGGAAAGGAATGAGCGCCGTAGCAACCGAAACAAGCTGCTTAGGGCTTACGTCCATATAGTCCATTTTTTCGGGGCCGTACTGCGTAATCAAATCGCGGTGGCGGCAGCCGATATGCGCGTTTTGGAAGCGGTTGTTTTCGTCGAGCGGCTCGTTTGCCTGCGCAACGATATATCTGTCCTCTTCGTCCGCGGTGAGATAGTCAACGTGGTCGGTTACGTACGTGTCGGTAACTTTACCGTCTGCGTCGTAAACGTGGTTTACCTTTCTGTACGGGCTCATAATAAAGCCGTACTCGTTGACCTTAGAGAAAGTCGCAAGCGAGGAAATAAGACCTATGTTCTGACCTTCGGGCGTCTCTATGGGACACAGTCTGCCGTAGTGCGAGTGGTGAACGTCGCGGACGTCGAAGGTTGCTCTTTCACGGTTAAGACCGCCGGGGCCGAGCGCGGAAAGCTTACGCTTGTGGGTAAGTTCCGCCGCGGGGTTGGTCTGGTCCATGAACTGCGAAAGCTGTGAAGAACCGAAGAATTCGCGGATAACCGCCGTTACGGGACGAACGTTTACGAGCGAAGAAGGCTCTACCTCCATTGCGTCCTGCGTAGCCATACGCTCTTTTATCAGCTTTTCGAGTCTTGCAATACCGATACGGAGCTGGTTTTGTAAAAGCTCGCCTACCGAACGCACGCGGCGGTTGCCGAGGTGGTCGATATTGTCTATCGTGCCGATACCGTATTGCAAGTCGAGGTTTGAAGAAATTGCCGCAACGATATCGTCAACGGTGATGTGCTTGTGGTTGAGCTTTTCGATAACGGGCTTGATAGCCTTTTTATCGTCGTCGTCAAGCTCTTCCTTGTCGGAAGAAAGCAGCTCGTTGAATTTTTTGCAGGCAACTACGAACTTAACGCGGGAGTCGCGTCTCTTTTCCCTGTTCTTCTTATCCTCGGGCTTTTCGTCCTCGGTTTCGGGAGTTTCAGCCGTATAGTAAATTGCGTTGATATCGTCAAGATACTTTTCGGCAACCTCTTCCTCTTTCATATTTTCACATTCAGCCGCAAGCTTTTGCATAAACTTGAAGTTGGGAAGATATATCGTGGGAAGAAGTCCGAAGTATTTGTGCGGCTTGTCCGACACAGCCGAGAAAGCGCAGGTATTGTTTGCGATAATCTTGTGCTTTACTTCGCCCTGTGCGGGGTCGGAAACGAGTACGAATACCTCGTTTACGCCGCAATTCTGCATTTCGATTGCCTGGGCTTCTGTAACGGTTTCGCCGCTGTGAGCGATAATCTCGCCCGTTTCGGGGTTGACTATATCGTCCGCAAGCTTGCAGCCGGGAAGCCTGTAAGCAAGATTGAGCTTTTTATTGAACTTGTATCTGCCGACCTTTACGACGTCGTAACGGCGGGGGTCGAAGAACAGATTGTTGAGGTGCTGACGAACGGATGCTTCCGTGGGAACTTCGCCGGGACGCAGCCTTCTGTAAAGCTCGATAAGACCGTCGGATTCGGACTTGGTCGTATCCTTCGCGATTGTGCTTTCAATCATAGGCTCGTTAGCAAACAAGTCTAAAAGCGCTCTGTCCGAGCCGAAGCCGAGGGCACGAAGTAATACCGTTGCACAGATTTTACGCTTTCTGTCAACGTGAACCCAAAGCACGCCCTGAGCGTCCTGCTCGAATTCAAGCCATGCGCCGCGGTTGGGGATAACGGTCGTGCCGAAGATTTCCTTACCCGTCTTATCGCGCGTCGACGCGTTGTAAGAGCCGGGCGAACGGACGAGCTGGGATACGATAACGCGCTCCGCACCGTTGATGATGAACGAGCCGGAATCGGTCATTAAGGGGAACTCACCCATAAAGACGCGCTGGTCGATAACCTCGTCCTTGACCTTGTTGATAAGCCTTACTTTTACGTGCATGGGAAGCGCGTAGGTTGCGTCGCGGTTGCGGCATTCCTGCTCACTGTATTTGGGTTTTTCGTCAAACCAGTGCTCGAGGAAGTAAAGCTCGTAGTGGTCGGAGTAGTCGGTTATGGGCATAAAGTCTTCGAATACTTCCGTTATGCCGTCCTTCATAAACGCGTTATAGCTCGACTTCTGTATTTCTACGAGGTCGGGAATTTCAATAACTTCGTTTATTTTTCCGAACTTTCTCCTCTCCGTTTTGCCATACTTGTGAATCGGTAAATTCATTAAAACGAACTCCTTTTTTGGCTTTTCGCCGTGATATTTTCACATTTTGGCGATTATGCGTATATATCTTTTCACCGCAAAAAATCGAATGTTACAAAAATTTAAATAATTTTGCCGTTATCCTTTACAAATTAATAAATAAGTATTATAATTTACAGGTAATTTCAAGAATTTTTGCACCGTTTTTTGTCGTTTTTTCGGGTTAAAAAACGCGCTAATTTTCCACTTTTGCGCAAAAACAGCATTTTAATTCAGTGTATAATTGTAAACTGTTTTCGTCAAGGTGTCAAGTGTTTTTTAATTAATATAAAAAAATTTTAAACGAGATGGAAATTATGGAAAATCAGGCAATGAGGATAGATAAATTTTTAAAGGTGTCGCGCATACTCAAACGGCGAACCTTGGCGCAACAGGCGTGCGACAAGGGCAAGGTTATAGTAAACGGCAGGGAAGTAAAACCTGCCCACCGCATTAAAGTCGGCGACGAAGTCGAACTGCAATTTACGGGCGGCGCGTTGAAATTCAGAATACTTATTATAAAGGAAACAGTTAAAAAAGACGAGGCGCAAACGCTTTACGAAATTTTGGAGTAGTTTATGGAAAATTATAAAGTAAGTGCGATTATCTGTGCGGCGGGCAAAGGCAAACGTGCGGGGTTTGAACAGAATAAGCTTCTTGCCCCTCTCGACGGTGCGCCAGCGCTTGGGCATACGCTTAAAAAATTTAATATTAAAGAAATTGACGAGGTTATAGTTACCGCGGCAAAAGCTGACTTAAAGGCGATAACCGCGCTTTGCAAACCATTCGGTTACAAAGTAATCGTCGGCGGCAAGACGCGCACGGACAGCGTTAAAAAGGCGCTTAAAGCCGTTACGGGTGAGATAGTTTTAATTCACGACGGCGCGCGCCCCTTCGTATCAGAACAACTTATATTAAACTGTATCGACGCGGTTAAAAAGTACGGCAGCGGAGTTTGCGCCGTTAAGTCTACCGATACGCTCGTCAGCACTGCGCTCGGAGTGATATGCGACACTCTCGACAGGGATACCGTCTACCGCGTACAGACGCCGCAGGGATTTATGACCGAAGATATTAAACAGGCTTACGCTCTTGCGGGCGACAAAGTATTCACCGACGACAGCGCTGTGTACGGTGAATATATAGCGCAAGCCCGCATAATCGACGGCGACGAGGATAATATAAAGCTGACGTATAAAAAAGATTTCAACCGCCTTACCCCCCTCGCTTTTTCGGGCGGGCGCGTAGGGCTGGGCGTTGACGTTCACGCGTTTTGCGAGGGTGATAAAATTGCGCTTGGCGGAGTTACCATTCCGTTCGACAAGGGCTTTGCCGCGCACAGCGACGGCGACGTAATTATTCACGCGCTTATGGACGCATTGCTCTCGGCGGCGGGACTTGACGATATAGGACACTACTTCCCGACGGACGACGACGCTTACGAAAACGCTGACAGCAAAGAGCTTTTGAAAACGGTTATAAAGG
>JAIDRY010000197.1 GCA_029061465.1 Clostridia bacterium | reverse complement strand
AAACGAGGGCGAACTAAGATACGCGCTTTCCTGCATAATGACTTTCGATAAGAACGGCGAAAGGCTTGATTACGAGATTTGCGAAAGTGTTATCGAGAGCCGACACAGAATGACTTATACGGAAGTAACCGCTATTTTGGAAGGCGATAAAAAGCTTATTGAGAAATATGCGGACGTTGCGGAAGATATAAAGAATATGGAAAAACTTTGCCTTGCCCTTGAAAAAAGGCGACAGGACAACGGAAGCGTTACGCTTGACGTTAAAGAGGCGCATATTTACGTGAACGACGAGGGCGAAATTGTTATCCCTCCCGCAGAGCGGACGATATCGCAGAGAATTATTGAGCAGTTTATGATTTCCGCAAACGAAGCAGTTGCCGAGTTTTTATTGAAACGCGACGCGCCGTGTTTGTACCGCGTTCACGAAAGCCCCGCAAGGGAAAAGTTTGAAAACTTTATATCATTTTTAAAGGATTTGGGGGTTAAAACAAACGGCTTTAAAGACGACGTCCGTCCGAAGGATTTTCAGAATATCCTGACCGTCTGCGAGGACAAGCCCTTTTATTCGATAGTAAACAAAGTTATGCTTCGGTCTATGCAGAAGGCAAGGTATTCGGAGGAAAATTTAGGACACTTCGGGCTTGCCTCCTCCTGCTACTGCCACTTCACTTCGCCCATACGGCGCTACCCCGATTTATTCGTTCACAGAAGCGTAAAGGATATTCTGCACGGCGGAAGTTACGGCAAGGTTTTGAAAAGGCTTGCGCACGATGCGGGGATTGACTGCTCGCAGCGTGAACGCATTGCCGACGAATGTGAAAGAAAGGTTGACGAGCTGTACAAGCTTGCCTATATGTCCGAAAGAATCGGCGAAGAATTCGAGGCAACCGTTTCCGGCGTTACCTCGTTCGGAGTGTTCTGCGAGCTTGACAACACTGTGGAAGGGCTTATCCCCTTGGAGGATTTGCCCGCCGACGAATACGTTTTTTACGAGGATAAATACCTTTTAAAAGGAAGCAAAAACTCGTTTAAACTCGGAAACAAATTGAAAGTCAGGGTTGCCGACTGCGACCTGGGCAGACTGAGAGTTTTATTTAAGGTACTATAAGAAAGTGAAACAGATTGCATACAACAAGTACGCCCTTTACGAATATTTCGTTCTGGAAAAATACGAGGCGGGAATAGTTTTAGAAGGTGCGGAAGTAAAACAGCTGCGCGCGGGGAACTGCAACCTAAAAGACAGCTTTTGTCTTTTGCGCAACGGCGAAATTACCCTTAAAAACCTGCATATACCCGTATACGACAAGGCGGGCGCGTTTAACTCGAAAGATTCGAAACGCGACAGAAAGCTTTTGATGCACAAGAGCGAAATTTTTAAGCTTGCGGGAAAGATAAACGAAAAGGGTTATACCTTGGTCCCCCTTTCAATGTACTTTTCGGGTAGCCTTATTAAGGTTGAAATTGCGTTATGCAAGGGAAAACAGAACTACGATAAAAAGCGTACTATTGCCGAGCGCGACCAGAAACGAGCGCTTGACAGACAGATAAAAGAATACAAATGAGGTTAAATATGAAATAGGAGATGGTTTTATGCCCATAGTTATTGACAGAAGTTTACCCTCGTACAGAATTCTTACGGAAGAAAAGGTTTTCGTTACGGACAAAGCACGCGCGGAGCTGCAGGGCGTACGTCCGTTGGAAATTGCTATTTTGAACCTTACGCCGGAGAACGATGTTACCGAAACGCAGCTCTTGAGGCTTATTTCAAACTCGCCACTGCCTGTAAACTTAACGCTTGTCAAGACTTCGGTGCAGGATTTAAAAAGTCACCTCGACTTATTTTATAAGCCGTTTGCGGACATTATCGACGAAAGGTTTGACGGAATGATAATTACGGGTGCGCCTGCCGTTAATTTAGCTTTTAAAAGGGTTGCGTACCGTAAAGAGCTTGGTGAAATTTTCGACTGGACAGAAACGAACGTTACGAGCACGATGTTTATCTGCCTTGGCGCGCAAGCCGCTCTGCAATACTTTTACGGAATTAAAAAACACCCGTTAAAGGATAAGTGCTTCGGCATATATGCGCACAAGCGCGTGCGCGACGGCGTTACCGAACCGCTTATGCGCGGGATTTCGGACGAATTTCATATGCCACATTCGCGGCATACGATAATTTACGCGAAGGACGTTTTACATATCGAGGACTTGAAGGTGCTTGCCTATTCCAAAAAAGCGGGCGCTTCTATTATCAAAAGCTGCGACAACAGGCGGGTTTTCGTTACGGGGCATATGGAGTATGACCGCTACACTTTAAAGAACGAATACGAACGCGGCGTCGCGGCAGGGCTTGCGATAAAGCCGCCCGTTAATTACTTTGCGGACGGAAGTTTAGACGAAGTGAAAATGAACTGGTCGTCCACGGCGAATTTGTTTTACATAAACTGGCTGAATTATTACGTATATCAGGCTGCGCCCTGTAAATTGAGCGCAGTATAGAAAAACCCCGCAACGGCAAGCCGTTGCGGGGTTTAATTTAATTTTATTCCAAAGTCAGAAAATGCTCGTTTGTAATGGTTACAGGGACTTCCGTAATTTCGCCGCCGCGAGACACCGTAAACGTAACCGTATAGCCCTTGCGCACTGACAAAAGAACGTCGTCTAAATGGTGCGTGCGGGTTATTTGCTTTTCCTCCACTACCTTGCCGTTTGCGTCCGTTATCTTTACGCTGCGGATTGCGTCGTCCTTTAAAAGTCCGTCGCCTTCCGTAGTTACGTATACCGTTTCTGAAATTACGGCGCGGTCGTCGACAAGCTTTACCGTGCGGTTTTTGGCTGTATACCCCGCTTTAATTCTCGCCTGCGATACTCCCGTAGAGCTGCCGAAGCCGCCGCTTAAATAATTATCCTGCATAAGCTTAACGAGCCGTTTGACGTTGCTTGCGGGGAGAGCGTAGCCCATATTGTCTATATCCTCGCTTGCGGCTTTTGCATTGACTATTCCGACAAGACCGCCAGAAAGATTGAAAAGTCCGCCGCCCGAATTGCCGCCGTTTATCGCCGCATCCGTGCGGATAACCCTGTATTCTTTTACGTCCTGAACGAAATTAGAGGACGATAAATCCACGCTGATAGTTTCGCTTTCCTTACTGATAATGCCCTGAGTTGCGGATATTCCGTAGCCCTCGGGATTGCCTACCGCGTAGACCGTTTCGCCCACGTAAACGTCGTCGCTTGTATCGAAGCTTGCGGCGCGAGCCGAGCTTGACATCAACACCTTACTGCCATTTACCTTTAAAAGGGCTATGTCGTAAGTGCGGGAAGCGCCGACGACCGTTGCGGGAATAGAGTACTCCTGAAGATACTCTTCGTCCTGACCGTACAGGTACAAAGTTACGTCGTCGGAAATGTGCTTGGTTGCGGTGTCGTTATAAATTACGTGGCAGTTGGTAACGACGTATGCGTCGCCCTTATCCAAATCCAAATCGATAATTACGCCCGAACCGAAGGAATAGCTTGTGGTGGGTCTGCTCCAAAAGCCCTCGTATTTAACAGTAAACGCCGCCGCTATTGAAACTCCCGAAAAAAGCGAACGGTTTATCGAGGCTTGCAAAGAAAAAGCATCCAAGTCGGAAACGCTTAAATACTGCTTTAAAAATTCTTCAACCGTGAGGTCGGGATTTTCGCTTTTTGCAATCTCGTAATACTCGTATGCGGAAGCGTCTTTACCGTCCCTGCCGTCTTTACCGTCCACGCCGGACAGATTTACACATCCGCTTAAAAGCGTAACGGCGGCAACCGTAGCCGCCGTTAAGGATACAATCCATTTTTTCATATAAATTCCTTTTTAAAGTTCAACGCCGTTTTTAATTAAAAGCTCGCGGGCAGTTTCAACGCTGTCCACCCCCACGGCGTTTTTGACGGGAGCAAACTCCCTTTCCCTGTCGACTTCAAACGCAAGACAACTGCCCATCATCTTTACCATATCTACGACGAGAGTTTCAAGCTTGTAGCCGCACGGCTCGGAAGGGGTTACCCTCTCTCCGTCAACCATATGCGGAATAGCCTTTTCCGCTACGTGATAGGGAAGCTTGCCCAACAGAGTATTGTTGAGGTCCTGTATTTGGAAAAGATAGTTTAAGGTTACGCCGTAACGGAATACGAGCTCGCCTTTCTTCATTTTATTTTTGAGCTTATCGGGCATTTCGTAGTACTCGATAATTGCGGGTTTGCCGTCCTCGTTGCAGAGCACGCCGACCTTTTCGTCCGCGTTTACCTTTTTGACTACCTTTGCACCGCATTGACAGTTTTTCAAAACCGTTGCGCCGATGAAAACGGGGTCGCAAATTCTTTGAAGAACGTTATCGACGGAATACACGTTGAGCCACTCCACGTTGTCCCTTTCGAGAATACGCGCAAGTCCGCTGTTGACAAGCGATGAATACCAACCGCCGTTGCCGTTGGGGGCAAGCGACACCCTGTGTTTCTGGTCGAGGAAAACCTTGCCGTCCTTATCGCAGGTGGGCGCGACGTCCTGCACGTAGAAATGTATTCTGTCGCGAGGATAGCCGAAGTAATTTTTAGCTTCGAAGAATTTGACCGTCTGCTCGTTGTTCTGTCGGCTTGTCATGATAAATATATGGAAGTGCCTGCCTGTGAGAGAAGTTACTTCCTCTATATTGTTCATCTGCTGTTCGAATATAGAAAGCTCGCGCGTAACGCCTATGTTATACATACCCTTAGGTCCTGCAAAGCCCAGACGCGAACCCTGTCCGCCTGCAAGGAGTACCGCCGCTACCTTTCCCTTGGACAGGAAATCAAGCCCTACGCTCTCAAACTGCGCGTATCTTCTTTTAATATCTTCCGCCGAAACCGCGGTTATCGGAGAAAGCTTACCGCGCTTGGCAGGCGCCACTGTTATATTCTTTATAGCGGAAAAATTAGTATGTTCTATATCGTCGAGAAGAATTCCCTTTTCTTCTTCAGACAGCTCGTCATAGTACTTTAACAAGTGCTCCTGCCCGCGCTGTTCGAGATAGGATAAAGTTCTTTCGTAATTCATTTTAAATTATAACCTTTTAAAGTGTTAATTTTATGTAAATTCAATAAAAATTTACCTATATATTATATATTATGCGTGAAAATATGTCAATATATTTGTTAAAATTACGTTAAAGGTATTGAAAAGCAAAAAGAATTAGTATATAATATGAGATGAAATAAGGAGGAAAAACGGTATGTTTTGTACTGAATGCGGAGAAAAACTCACGCTGATGTATGCTAACGGCGAAGGACTTGTACCGTATTGCAAAAGCTGCGGTCAGTTCCGCTTCGCTCAATTTGCCACCGCCGTAAGTATGGTGGTAACTAACAGGGCAAAGGATAAAATTTTACTTGCAAGGCACAAGGGCCACGACGACTTCATTCTGTTTGCGGGATATATAAAGAAAGGCGAGACGGCTGAAAAAGCGGTGACGCGTGAATTCAAGGAAGAAACCAAGCTGGACGTGGTTAAATACAAATACCTCTCCTCACGCTATCACGAACCCAAAAACGTTTTGATGCTGGGTTACCTTGTTATGGCTGAGGAAGGCGAACCCGTAATAGACGAAAAGGAAATAGAAGAAATTAAGTGGTTCGCATTGGACGAGGCGCAAAGCGCGGTAAAGAAAGACTATAAGACCGCTGAAACGTTTTTGAAAGCGGCTTTAAACGAAATAAAAAAATTTTAAATAAGAGGTAATAAAAATGAAACTGTTACTTTCAATTGGCGGTATCGTCGGCATAGCCGTTGCCGTCGTGGTAGTGCTTGCACTCATTATCTGGGCGATAAGCACTTACAACAAAATCGTTTCACAGCGCGTGCCTTTCTCTTATAAACATATGAAGCTGCCGCAGAATAGC
>JAIDRY010000196.1 GCA_029061465.1 Clostridia bacterium | reverse complement strand
ACCTCGTGGCAGCTTTTGCATACGGCTATGACGGTTTTTAATCTCTGGATTTTGTTTTTCTCGTCGTATTCCCACTTTTCGTGCGCTTCCAATCTTTTCGATTGGGCGCCGCATATTGCGCACTTTCCGCCCGCCCGCGCCCGCGCTTCTTGTCTTACCGTATCCCACTGCGCTTTGGATAAAATACTTCTTAAATTAGAATACCAGCAACTGTCGGGCACCATTTCAAATTCAAGCTTCATATTTAAAGTATACATTTAAATTTCAGAAAATTCAACTGTTTAAAATCACTTGACGGATTACGGCTTTTCGGGCTAAAATATGAGTATGACTATGCCGAGCGAAAACGAGATAAAAAAACTTAAAGCGGGCGAGCTTACAGGGAAGATAGCCACGGTAATATGCGGGGTTGCTTTGCTGTATTTTGTAATTTGCTTCACCGTTGCGCAGGCAAAGGATTTATATACACTGCGGCTTATAACTCTCATATCCGCGCCTGCGGTTATGGTTATAGCGGCGGGCGTTGCGGCTTACTGCAACTTAACGTTCGGAAGCAAGCTTGAAAGATTAATAGAGGCTTACGTTCAGGAAGTGTTGCTTGAAAATGCGGCGCTCCTTCACCCCGAAAAAAACTCGTTAAACTTTGTCATATCCGCGGACAAATCGGGCGCGGAGGTTGCGGTAAACAACTATAAAGAAAAAATAGTATTCGACTTTTCCGCTTTCGGAAAACTGTCTTTATCAAGGTGCGCGCAAGTCTACGGCGCAATATCTACAAAGCTTTCGGTTGCGTTTATAAGAATGTTTGAACGCGGCGCAAAGCTCACCGACGTTTCGTACTGTTCGGCGGGCGCTAAAAAGGCGAAAGCGGCGTTTATCATACAGGGCGGCACTCCCGATAAAAAAGCTTACAAGGCTTACCTTAAAACCAAATGAAGCGAGCATTGATTTTAGTAAACGCGTACTCGCGGCTTGTATCTTCCTTAAATCAGGCGGAACGGCTAAAAGCCGAATTTTCCGCCCTCGGCGTAACCGCCGAAATACGTCGCAACGATTTGGGGCTTTATATAAAGGACGGCAATATCTCAGACGGAACGGCTTACGATTTTGCGGTGTATCTCGACAAGGACAAGTATACCGCGCGCTTTTTGGAACAGTCGGGCTTGCGCCTGTTTAACAGCCGTGCGGCGGTGGAGACTTGCGACGATAAAATGCTCACCCACCTTGCGCTTGCGGGTAATGGCGTGCCCATGCCCGACACGATAGGCGGCAGACTTTGCTACGATAAGGACGAGAGCGTTGACGAAAATTTTTTAAAATACGTTGCAAAGACCTTGGGATATCCCGTGATTGTTAAGGAGTGTTACGGCTCGCTCGGCAAGGGCGTTTACAAGGCCGACGACTTTGACGCGCTTAAAGCAATAAGCGAAAAATTAAAGCTGTTGCCTCACCTGTATCAAAGGTTTGTATCTTCAAGCGCGGGCAGGGATATCCGCGTAATAGTGATAGGCGGCAAGTGTATTGCCGCAATGTTAAGAAAATCGCAGGGGGATTTCCGTTCCAACTTAGAACTCGGCGGTAAGGGTTCGCCCTATGCGATAGACGAAGATTTAAAAAAACTCTGTCTGAAAACTGCAAGCATATTAAAGCTTGACTACTGCGGAATAGATATTTTGCAGAGCGAAAGCGGATACCTCGTGTGCGAGGTAAACTCCAACGCGTTTTTCGGCGGGATTGAAAAGGTTACGGGCGTAAACGTTGCTAAAACTTACGCGGAATATATTTTTAACGAGGTGTATTAATGGAAGCTGTATCGATTGTTTTAATAGTGTTTTTTATAATTTTAATGGCAATGCCGCTTTGGCACGGCAGGTTCTGGTTAGTTGATAGAGCGAATTTCCCTAAAATTCATATTCCCCGCGCGGCGTTTTTGTTTTCGGGCGTGGGCTATCCCGAAGCCAAGGAGGACGGCGTAATAGCTCCCGTTTTCGTGCTGTCCGTTTTAAACTATGCGTTTGCATTGGTCTCCGCAATTTTCGTTGCGGTGCTTGCGCTCGCTATGCAGGTAGCAGCATTCGACCTTATGTTCATAACGCTTTATATGCTCGTTGCTAATCTGATTATAAATTTCGGTACGGCAGCCGTGTGCGCAATTATAACTATCAGGAAAAGCAAATCCGAAAATTAAATAAACTATATCATTAAAAGCCGTTACTTTGCGTAACGGCTTTTTTATTTTAAACACTTGATATTTTTTATAATTAGTGTTAAAATAACCTTGCGACTTCAATTTAATAGTATCTATCTCTTTGACAATAATCTATTTGGTTTGGCGATTGTAAGGTAGTATTATATTTTTTTATTATGTCGATATGGATAAGTATCGGTAGTTATACCGTTCCATCCATATCGACTACTGTACTACTTCGTATTACCGTCGTACTACCAAAAGGGATATGTAAATTGAAGTCGCATTCAAAGGAACGGTATGCTATGGTGTCGTTCCTTCGGGGCGGCATCTTTTTTATTTTAAGGAGGCGGATATGGATATAAGAAAAATGTTACGGGAACAGGCTGAAAAGGACAGAGAAAAGTTTTTAACCGAAGGGGACTTATTATTTATACAGGAACTTCTTAAACAAATTCCCGACAAAGAGGATAAAAAGCGCAAAAAAAAGGATAAAGCCCGCCGCACCTGATTTCAGGCACAGCGGGCGCTTTTTTTATTCGTCTATTTCGTTGTACATTTTATGGAACAGCGCAACCTCGTCGGGGTCAAGGTGTATGCGCTGAAACATTCCCGTGCACTCGTTTACGCTTGCGCACGTTTCGTAAATATCTTCAACTATTTTTTTACTGTTCTGCTTTTTTTTCATACAAATATTATCCGCTAAGCCTTAATAAATTATGCGCTTGAAATTTTATAATTCGGGTGGTATAATGGTTTTATGAAATACGTTTTGGCAATAGACCAGGGAACTACCAGCTCGCGCGCGATAGTTTTCGATAACAAGGGCGAAATTGTTGCAAGCGCCCAGCAGGAATTTAAACAGATATATCCAACCCCCGGTTGGGTGGAACACTCTACGGAAGATTTGCTCGGCTCGGTCGTGGCGGTCGTGGGCGAGGCGCTAGTCCGCGCGGGTATTACGGCGGAAAACCTTGCCGCGATAGGTATTACAAACCAGCGCGAAACTACTATCGTCTGGGATAAGGGGACGGGTGCACCCGTCTACAATGCGATAGTGTGGCAGTGCAGGCGCACGGCGGACTATTGCGAAAAACTCAAAAAAGAAGGCTTCGCGGAAAAGATTTACAACAAGACGGGGCTTGTGCCCGACGCGTACTTTTCCGCTACTAAAATAAAGTGGATTTTAGACAACGTGGACGGCGCGCGCGAACGCGCCGAGCGCGGAGAGCTTGCCTTCGGAACGGTGGATACCTACCTACTTTGGCAGTTATCCAAGGGCAAAATTTTTGCAACCGACTACACCAACGCAAGCCGCACAATGCTGTTTAACATTCATACCCTCAAATGGGATAAGGAGCTTTTGCGCCTTTTCGACATTCCCGAAAGTATGTTGCCCGAGGTTTTCCCTTCCTCGCATTACTACGGTGAAACGGACGCCCTTTTATTCGGGCGCCCCGTGCCCGTGTGCGGAGTGGTGGGCGACCAGCAGGCGGCGCTTTTCGGTCAGCTTTGCACCAAGCGCGGCGACGTTAAAAACACTTACGGCACGGGTTGCTTCCTTCTTATGAACACGGGCAATAAAGCCGTAAAGAGCCAGAACGGACTTGTTACCACCCTCGGCGCAACGGCGGGAGACAAGCCTTGTTACGTGCTCGAAGGCTCGGTATTCGTGGGCGGCGCGGTTGTGCAGTGGCTGAGGGACGAGCTTAAAATGATTTCTTCCGCAGGCGAGAGTGAAAGGCTTGCCCGCGAGGTTGAGGACAACGGCGGCGTGTACGTCGTGCCCGCATTTACCGGGCTTGGCGCGCCCTACTGGGACGGCTCGGCAAGGGGGCTTATTACGGGCATCACGCGCGGAACTACGCGTGCGCACATAGTCCGCGCCGCCTTGGAAGGGGTTGCGTACGAGGTCAGCGACATTGTGGAAGCTATGCAGTGCGACGCGGGCATTAAGCTTTCGCGCCTTGCCGTGGACGGCGGGGCAAGCGCAAACGACTTTTTAATGCAGTTCCAGTCGGATATTTTAAACTGTGAAGTATTCCGTCCGAAAATCGCGGAAACTACGGCTCTGGGCGCGGCGTATCTTGCGGGGCTGAAAGCGGGCTACTGGAAGGACGAGGAAGAGCTTAAAGGGCTTTCGTCGCAGAAATGCGGGTTTACTCCGCATATGGGCGAAGCCGAGCGCATAAGGCTTTTAAGCGGCTGGCAGAAGGCTGTTTCGAGAACTCAGGGATAGAAAAGTTTTCAAAACAACATATTGAAACTGTTATAAAATTTCACAAAAATTATTTTCGGGCTACACTTGACTTTAATATTTTCAGGCATTATACTTATCCTTGTCGTCTCTTTTCGGGGAAACGGCAAAGATAAGTATTTTTTATAGATAAACCACAATATATTGTATTGCAGGCTATTGACAACACACAAAATATGTGATAAGATTGTTAGTACTTGCACTAAAGGAGAATTAAGATGAAAGTTATCAAGCGTGACGGTACCACCTGTGAATTCGACAGAAAAAAAATAGCCGTGGCAATTGCCAAGGCAAACTCTGCAGTTGATGCGGAAGAAAGAATTACCGACGCTCAGATAACCGAAATCGTGGACGATATTGCGTCCCGCCACCGCAAGCGCGTGCTTGTCGAGGACATTCAGGACATGGTAGAGGAAAAGCTGATGCAGCTTCAGAAGTATCAGCTTATGAAGTCTTACATACTTTACCGCTACGAGCGCGCCCTTATCCGTAAGGCGAACACCACGGACGAGAGTATTCTTTCGCTTATCCGCAACTCCAACAAGGACGTTATGGAGGAGAACTCCAACAAAAACGCGCGTACGGCTTCCACCCAGCGCGACCTTATTGCGGGCGAGGTTTCAAAGGATTTGACAAAGCGTATTCTTCTGCCCGAGCACATTTCCAAAGCTCACGAGGAAGGCGCTATCCACTTCCACGATGCAGACTATTTCCTGCAGCCTATTTTCAACTGCTGCCTTATTAATATCAAAGATATGCTCGACAACGGCACGGTTATCAACGGCAAGCTTATCGAAAGCCCCAAGTCGTTCCAGACGGCTTGCACCATTACCACGCAGATAATAGCTTCCGTCGCTTCCTCTCAGTACGGCGGGCAGTCGGTTAATATCGCGCACCTCGGCAAATATTTAAGAAAGACCAAGGAAAAATATATCGCCCAGTGCAACGACAAGTTCGGCGACACAATCGACGAGAAGACCAAAAACACTTTCGTCGAAATGCGCCTTATGGAATCGCTTAAAGCGGGCGTGCAGACCATTCAGTATCAGATTAACACGCTTATGACCACCAACGGTCAGTCGCCGTTCGTAACCCTATTTTTGTATCTTGACGAAAACGACGAGTATATCGAAGAAAACGCTATGATAATCGAGGAGATTCTGAAACAGCGTTACGAGGGCATTAAAAACGAAAAGGGCGTTTACGTTACTCCCGCGTTCCCTAAACTCATTTACGTTTTGGACGAAAACAACTGCCTGAAGGGCGGTAAGTACGATTACCTTACAAAGCTTGCAGTCAAGTGCTCGTCAAAGCGCCTTTACCCCGACTACATCTCGGCAAAGAAGATGCGCGAGCATTACGAGGGCAACGTGTTCTCGCCCATGGGCTGCCGCTCGTTCCTCTCTCCCT
>JAIDRY010000195.1 GCA_029061465.1 Clostridia bacterium | reverse complement strand
CCTTTAAAACAAATAACGCTTGCAGCTTATTGTCAAACCCGCCGTATTTTACCACCTCGTAAGCGCTTGCGCCATCGTACTTACCTGCATTTGCCGAAAGTTCCGAAAATACGGATAATAACGCTGTTCTGTCTGCGGATAATTTTTTTAAGTATTGCGGAAGCGGAGCGTTCTCACACACTTCAACGCATTTACCGTCAATCCCGCTTAATCTTACTCCGTACGCCTCGTTTAAAATTATTACCCGCTTATATCCGCTGTAATCAATTTCACCGGACGGAGCAAATAATAACGCCGAAGAAAATGCGCGGTTTGACGGTACGAATATATCTGCATTAAGCTTATTTCCGCCACTTAACGACGACACGGAGAAATTATCCCAAGCTATAAACAGCGTACCGCTATCACCATCTTTAATCAGTTGCTCTACTTCTTCTTTAGTAATTGTCTGAGCGGTTGAAATTTTTGGATTTGCAAGAGTTTCTATATAGCTTAATGCTATATCTTCCCTTGCGTCAAAGCATGCAGCGTTGTCATAAACCAAATCACGTACAAAGCCTTTTACCATTTCCTTGCCGCGGTATGACGAAACGTTATACTCAAATATAAATTTTTTATTTGCAGAGCTTTCAATTAATTTCTTATATTTCGCTCCGCCAAAATACATCATTTCAAGCTTACTGCTCTTTATTAAAATGTGATTATTTCTTAGCGGGCGAACGGCAACCGCTTTTTCTTCAACTGCGAATAACGGTTTGCGGTTACCCACACCGAAAGGCTCCAACAGCTCAAGTTCCTTTACATACTTAGCGGAATACTCATCGTCAAGCTCGCCGTTCAAATAAACGGTAGGAATAAAGTCCTCGTTGGCGTAGTGTTCGGTCATATATTTATCGAGGGCAGTTTCAAGTAATTCAAAATTTTCAAAGCTTACGTTCACTCCCGCTGCCTGTGCATGTCCGCCGAATTCGGTAATATATTCAGAACAAGCTCTTAACGCCTCAAAAATGTTAACATTATCAATTGACCGCGCCGAACCCTTTAGCATATCGCCGTGCTTTACAAACAGTATTGCCGGGCGGGAAAACTCTTCTGCAAGCCTTGCGGCTACAATACCGACAAAACCTGTATTCCAGCTTTCATTACAGAGCAAAATAACTTTTCCCAGCCTGCTCTTTTTATTAATCATTTCCTTAGCACTTGCGTACAATTCGTCGCAGTATTTCTGCCGCTCGATATTGTATTCAGCAAGCTTTGAAGCAAGCTCGAATATCTTATTCTTATCTTGCTCCGCGAACAGAGCAAGCGCCGCCTTTGCGTCGCCCATTCTGCCTGCAGCATTTATTTTAGGCGCCACGCTGAATGCAAGCGTCTGTGAAGTAACCTCGTCCTGCTTGTTGAGAAAATAGCCGTAGCTTTCCGCAGGAGCTGAATTGATTTTTTTTAATCCCTCGAATACGATATCGCGATTTTCACCAGTAAGCGAAACGCTGTCCGCTACAGTGGCTATTGCGGCAAAGTCAAGATATTTATAAGCGCTTTCGCCGTTTAATGCACAGCCGACTTTAAAAGCCACTCCTGCACCGCAAAGATTGTCATATTCGTAACCGTCGTTGAATTTCGGGTTTATACATATACAGTCGGGTATTTCATCCGGCAACTCGTGGTGGTCGGTAACTATTACTTCCGCGCCAAGCTCTTTAAGATATTCCACTTCCGCCGCACAGGAAATACCGCAATCGACGGTAATTACGAGCTGAGGAAAATACTCGTCAAATATTTTGTCAATTACGTTGTTAGAAAGCCCGTAGCCGTTTGTACGTTCGGGCACGAAAACAAAAGGCTCTATACCGAAATCACGCAGCGCTCCGCCCATAATGGTAGCGGCACATACTCCGTCGGCATCGTAATCGCCGTACACGAGCACCGCCCATTCCTCATCACGCGCTCTTGTGATAAGCTCAACCGCCTCTTTCATTCCGCTCATTTTAAAGGGTGAAATAAAATGCGCTTTTGAAGGATGCAAAAACTTTTCTATGCTTTCCTTATCACGTACTCCTCTGCCGTACAAAATTCTTACAGTATCTTCGCACAGTCCGCATTCACGCGCAAGTCGGCGTACGATATTAAGTTGTTCGTCTGTGAGCGTAAACTCGGGAACTAATCTTTTCATAAACACAAAAAGGCGGGTTGCCCCGCCTTATAATTAATTTATTTTGCTAAACGTTTTGCCTTTGATTTTTCTTTTGTGTTATCGCCTATTACTTTAAAACGCGGGTAAACGGAAGGAACAAATATTGCCGTACCGTAAGCACACGATATAAATGACATAATCGAACATATAACGGGTGAAATAACAGCAAGCGGAGATAACGAACTTATCGCCATTAAAACAAATACTACTACGGATACTGCGGCAAGGCAAGCTGGCATTATCACGTTGAATTTAAGACTTTCGTTTGCACTCTTATCCGCAAGCTCAAACGCGGTAAGCTTTTTGTTTTCTTCATCTTTGATATTTCCGCGCATTTTGTCGAAGAAATAACTTGTTCCTATTGCCGACATTATTACGGCTATTACGGCATAAGTAGCTATCGCAGAACCTACCGGTACTCTGCACAAGGCAACAAGTGCAAGATAGAGTGCAAGGTTATGCATGTCTGCAAGCAATGCGCCCAAAGCCATAGTAAGCTTATAGCGAATTACAAAATAAATGAAGTGAACGACTATTATGGTTGCCGCAACTATCGCTGCGCGCACAAGCACAAGGTCTCCGCCGATTACCGCAACCTCTTCGTGTGCGGAAGCATAACTGAACTGAATACCGCCCGCTTGCGAAACTTCTTCTTTGATTTCGTCGTTAATCGCACTTACGGCAGAATTAAGTTTACCATAATCGGTAGAGTTGGAAAACTTGTAAATAAGTTTGCCGCCTGTATTTGTATCACCGGTAGTTAAATTTATCTTTGACAAATTCTCCGCTTTGAAAGCTTTTTCGCAAATGTCTTCAATGAGCTTTGACGGCTCTCTGCCTGCACCGCTGAAATCGATATCCTCGTACTCGACGGTAACAGTTTTATATGTTTCATAATCTGCACTGTAATTGAAAAAGCCGTTTGATATAAATTGACATACCGTACCTACTGCAAGTCCGATTGCAATAACGATACACGAAATTATTACGAGCAAGTGCATTTTTGAGGAGAGCTTTAAATTATTAATCTTCATCGTCGTACACCTCCCTTGCAAATCCGCAGAATTTGAATTTATCTCTTACGGGCGTCGAGAGCACGTACCACATAAATCTTGTAAACCAATACAGTACGTATGAAGCGAGCGTAGCAATAAGAAGAATAAATCCGCAAGCCGCAAGTTCACCTACGCATACGAGCGCAACGATAATGGAGATTACTGCAAGCAGTATATGAACGTCAAGTACGGAGAAAAGCGTTTTCTTATAGCCCGTTTTTACAGACGCTTGAATAGTTCTGCCGTTTTTCGTTTCCGCCCTGACAGCTTCAAATACTTTTACGTTTGTAAACGTTAAAAGCACAAGTCCGAGGACTGCAATAAATGCTCCGCCAACCGTAAGTTGAATTTCAAGAAGCAGTAAGCTGATAACTATTACAAGCGAATATGCAAGCGCCATAAGTGCGTTTACAAATCCGAGTTTTTTATATTTAATCACAGGTACTACTATCGCCGCAATGAGAGCAACGATAAGAACTGCCAAAAGGTATATTGCCGCATACTCACCGAACGCTGGAGTGGAAACTATAAGCTGTGTACTTGCTCCCGAGTCAGTATCGTTGTAACGGTTTGTAAGAACGTTGCCGTTAATAACCGAGCCGAGTAAGATTGCAAAATCCTGCGCTCTGTTTGCCTCGGACGAGAAATACAGCGTTTTATTTTCAAGCGACGAACCCATATCAAACTGCAAACCGATATTGGTTTCGCCAACATATATATAAGCTTTGGAATCACTGTCGCCAAGCAACAAAACGTTATTTAATTTGTTGAAGCCTTCGTTAGTTAAATCAAGCTTTACCGCATGGGTACCGCCCATCACGTAATAGCTGATATCTTTGAAATAAGTTGCAAAATCTTCTTTAATCGAAAGAAGCGAATTTGAGCTGTCGTAATCGGTGTTATCTCTCAAAGAAATTTGACCGTCAACCATTACAAGCTGAATAGTGGTGCTTATAAGATTTAAAGACGAAGAACGTGAAGTGTTGTCGTACTCCTTATAAGCCGCATAGGTGAAGTTTGTGGGAACGGATACTCTTATTACGTAATCGTCCTCAACTGTCACTGAATACGACGAATAGCCCTTTTGTGAAAGCCTTTTAGAAATTATCTCAGCGTCCTTTTTAACGCTTGATAAAAGCTCTTCATCATTAAACTTGTCCTTATCTACGTAAACGCCGCCATGCTCCTCGTAGTACTGGTATTCCTCTTTATCTTCGTTTTCGTCATCATTCATTACGAGCTTATAATCTTTCGCGGATATAACGCCGTTAGGATAGAGAAGCGTATAAGCTTCACCCGTTAAATCCGAACCGAGATGGATACCGCTCAAAAATGAATTATACCTTTTTACGCCGTCCGTGCCGGGTACGTTGCACGAAATCGCGGCAAAAAGCCATAATACGACTATTGCCGCAACTAATAAAGCAGTAATAATCGCCGATTTTACTTTACCCATTTGAACTCCTGTATCTTATCCGCACCGTTAGTAAGTGCGATATACTTTAAAATCTAACTTATATTATAGTAAAAAATGTTTGCACAGTCAATAAATTTGCGTCGTCTGAAATAAAATTAAAGCAAATTATGTAAATTTTATTTGCCTTTTGACGCTTTTTTTTCGGCAAGCACATGCATACCGCATTCTATACGCTTTTTCATCATACTGCACGTAGCCTTATACGGTTTGTCTACGTCGCCCTCAAAATGGTAGTTGTTTGCCGCACAACCGCCGCTGCAAATAAATTTTGCAAAACAACTTCCGCACTCCTCACGCGTAAACAGACATTGTGAAGCAAATTTCTCACGAATAGTGGCGTTAAGTTTACCCTCGTAAACGTTCCCCATTAAAAAGTCTTTATCACCCGCAAATTGATGGCAAGGATAAATATCACCGTTGGGAACTACCGAAAAGTATTCGTTACCCGCACCGCAAGCAGAAACCTTCTTTTGCAGGCACACGCCGCCTTCCAAATCAACGTTGAAATGGAAGAAATTAAATCCTTCTCCCTTGGCGTACTTATCCAGATATTTGTCGCACAGCACCTCGTATTCGTCAAGGACCTGAGGAATATGCTCGTCCTTTATAGCAAGGTCGTCTATATCTGTTACAACAGGCTCCATTGAAATGCTGTCAAACCCGTATTCCGCAAGAAAAACAACGTCCTTTGAAAAATCGAGATTTTTTGCAGTAAACGTTCCGCGCACGTAATAACTTTTATCACCGCGGCTTTTAACAAACTTTTTAACGTTATCGATAATATAATCGAAACTGCCTTTGCCGTTTTTGGTCTTCCTGATTGCGTCGTGTACTTCCTTTCTGCCGTCAAGCGATAAAACGACGTTTTCCATTTCGCGGTTAAAAAAGTCGATTGCATCGTCATCCAAAAGCAGCGCGTTGGTTGTAGTGGTAAAGAGAAATTTTTTACCGAACTTGTCGCCTTCTTTACGAGCATAAGCCACAACGTTTTTAATGGTTTCAAGACACATAAGCGGTTCGCCGCCGAAAAAGTCCACTTCGAGTACTTTTCTGTTTCCGCTGTTTTTCAAAAGAAAATCTATTGCTTTTTTTGCCGTCTGTTCGCTCATAAATTCACGCTCGGCGTGATATGCGCCTTCGTCGGCAAAACAGTAACGGCATCTGAGATTACAATCATGGCAGATATGAATACATAATGCTTTTACCTCGTTGGATTTTATAGGATAAGCTTTTATTTCTTCATGCAAAAAAAGCCCCTCGCTTTTAAGCAAGGCTAAATCTGTTTCTATCTGCGCAACCTTTTCTTCTGATAAGTTTACCGCAATACCGCCTTCATACTTGCACTTTACGTAATCGGCGGTATCTTTATCGCACTCGTGCAAGCTGCCGCTACCCGAATCGTATATATAATTTTTATCTTTATATGAAAAAACGTGTACCATGATTAAAAGGAGCAGAGAATTTTCTGCTCCTAAATTAATTATTAATTCAGTTTGCCTTTTCAGGGTTCTGTTCCCTTGTTACTCTTTCGCAGCTCTGATTACCTACCGTGCAGCTCGTTTTGCAAGCCGACTGGCAAGTGCTTCTGCATTCTCCGCAACCCGTAACCTTTTTATCAGCGGGTTTTGCAACCGTCTTTATCATAATTAATTCTCCTTAACTATTTTTTACAATTATAAAATAAGGAGCAAGAAAATGCAAGCAATTTACACATTCTTTTTGATATTGACGGCAATTACGCCGCATATTCCGCCAACTACCGCGCCTATAACTATTTCGACGAGGAAGAACCAGCTTATGGAAAGCGACATTGAAATAAGTCCGTACAGGAGATATGTTGCAATAACCGCGACTACTCCGTAAATAACGCCCTTAATCAATCCTTTATCACCGCGGATAAACAGAAGCCCGCCTGCCGCTACCGATATAATTTTAAATACCTGATTTACTGGTTTTACCGCATTTACCGGCAGAGAAAACAACTGAATGATTATTGTAAAAATCAAAACAAACGCAAGCGAAAACAGCACCGCCGCTAAGACGGCTTTTAATACCTGAAAAATACTTTTGCGCATAGAAAAACCTCCGCTATAATTTATGCGGAGGTTTTGATTTTTAGAATTCGTCAAATCTTATTCAACGGGCTTTTCTTCCGTAGACTCTTTCTTCTTTTTGGTTTTAACCATTTCAGGCTGAGTCGTTTCAACAGTTTCTTCCGAAACAACTTCTTCTGCTACAGGCTCGGACTTTTCTTCAGCCTCTTCGGTTTTTTCGGAAACTTCTTTCTTTTCAACTACCGCGTCAGTCTGATAAATAG
>JAIDRY010000194.1 GCA_029061465.1 Clostridia bacterium | reverse complement strand
CTCTTGATAAAGATTTTCATATCGATTCAGATTCTCCTTTTTTAACTGCAATAGAATTTGGGAAAGAAGAAAATGAGCGAAGGAAAAAATTAGAGGAAGAAGAACGTCGTCGGACGTCGGAATATCAAAAGAAAGAATATGCGGCTAATGTATTTGGATACGATGTTGACACGCTTGAAGAAAAGTTAAGAAAAGCCGAATTATATGAGCGTGCTGAAGCGGAAGGTCGAATTGCACCAAAAGAAGATATCGAAGAGCCAACGGCGAACACTAATAACCCCGAAAAGAGAACAACTGCGGCAACAGAAACTACTACTAATGCTGATGATAGAACATACGAGCAAAAAACTCGTTCAGTAAGGACTTCGCAAACAAAAAACGAAGCTACTACAATGTTAAGACGGCTATATACAAATCACGACGATAAAATGATTTGTCAATGTTGTGGAAAAGAGTTGCCATTCAAAAAGAAAAATGGTGAGTATTATTTCGTGACGCTTGAACTTGACAATACAGGTGGTGAATTTTTTACGAAAGAAACGCCGTATCCCTATATAGCTTGTTGTCCGAATTGTGCGGCAATGTTTAATGAACATATCATTCATTGCAGTTCAAGTGAAAACAGAATTGCGGATTTGCTTAACACAATAGAATCAGATACGACCATCAAGAAACCTAATGGGAATGAAGTTATAGAAATCATTATGGATGGAAAAATTTTCAATCTAACTTTTGTTCAAAAGCATATAGTAGATATTCAAGCGGCAATTAAGGCTCAAAAAGATTAAAGCAAAAGTGGCGATTTCCATTTGGAAATCGCCACTTTTGTTGACTCGCACTTATAAGGTGTATTCCGATTAAAATTTAGTTTTTTGTAAATTCCCTATGGAACACACCCTTGATTGCGGAGTTTTTCGTGTTTTGAATTATTAAATCTTTTGGAACTTGCCGTCCTTTTTGTGGACGACGAGCTGAGCGTGTAAGCGCTTTGCGAGGTCCTTCGCGACGACGAGCGCGTCTTGCTTGGTCGCCATACGGCGGTACGTTCTGTCGGTGTCGGAGCGGAGTATTATCCACGAGTTTTTGGCGCGGTCGAATTTGAGCGTTACCTTGACCGCCGAGCTCTCGTCGCCGTAGTCGTCGTAATACTCGTCGTATTCGTCGTCCTCGTCGGCTGTCGCTTGCTTTTGCGGTTCGGGCTTTGCGGCTTGGCGAGTAGTGGTCGCCGCAGCCGGCTTTGCTTTTTCTTTCTCTTTCTCTTTGTCCTTGCGGTCGCGATCGGCGAGTTGCTTTTGCAGAGCTTGCGCCTTTATCTGCGAGTTTTCGGCTTTGAGAAGATTTATCTCGTTATCCTTGTCTTTTATGATGCCGCGGTACTCTTCGACAGTGCGCTGCAATTCTGCGGTGTCCTCGCCGTTTTGCGGGGCAGAAGTGTATGCGTTGTTGAGTATCTCGGTCAGCTCGTCTATGCGCGCCTGTTTTGCGGCGAGCTCGGTGTTCTGCTGTTCGATGGCGCTTTGCAGTCCTGCTATGCGTCCGTTGAGCCTTTCGACTTCGGCAGAGCTTGCGCCGTCGCCGACTTCCTTCTGTCCGCCCGCTTGCATTTCGGCGTAAACCTCTTCGCGCACCTGCTGTTCTATCACGGCGCGGTCAAGCTGTTCGTTTTGCCAGTTCTCGGCTTTTTCGGCTTTGAGCTTCCGTATC
>JAIDRY010000193.1 GCA_029061465.1 Clostridia bacterium | reverse complement strand
TTTTGAAGGTTTATAAGACTATTGTAGTCCATTGTGAGGTCTTGCATCCAAAGTGTAGCACGTTTACCTACCGTCGTGAGCTGTGCGGGCTGCAAATGCGTGAACCCCAAGGTCGGAGTATCTTTATATTTTAAAGCAAATTTTGAAAGCTTATCCAAAACGTTTACAAGCTTTGACTTGATAATTTCCAATGCGTCATTGATAATAATAAGTTCTGAATTACAATCAACGAAGCAACTCGTCGCGCCGAGATGAATAATCGGCATAGCGGACTTTGCCTGGTCGCCGAAAGCGTGAACGTGCGCCATTACGTCGTGTCTAACTTCACGCTCATATTTTTCCGCTTGCTCAAAGTTGACGTCGTCGGCATACTTTTTCATTTCGTCAATCTGAGCTTGAGTAATATTTAAGCCAAGCTCTTTTTCGGATTCTGCAAGCGCAATCCAAAGTTTGCGCCAAAGTTTAAACCTCTTTTCATCCGAAAAATTTTCAGACATATCCTTACTTGCATATCTTGTAATTAAAGGATTTTGATAAACGCCGTTGTCCATTGTTATCTCCGACAATTAATTCTTTTCGGGTGCAGGATAATTGATACCGTAAGTTTCTGCGGTTACCTTTTCCATAATCTGAGGTATTTTCGGTTTATCGTTCCAATCAGTATGGACGGCTACGATTTCGTCAACTACTTCCATACCTTCAATAACTTTGCCAAAAGCAGCATATTGTCCGTCGAGTGATGCTGCATTCTGATGCATAATGAAAAATTGCGAACCCGCCGAATTGGGATGCAGCGCTCTTGCCATGGATAATACTCCGCGAAGATGCTTAATGTCGTTGCCCTTAAACCTATTCATTGTAAATTCGCCTTTAATTGTATAGCCGGGACCACCCGTTCCCTCTCCTGCCGGGTCACCGCCCTGAATTACAAACCCGGGAATTACACGGTGGAATATAAGCCCGTCATAGAATCCGCTTTTAACAAGACTGATAAAATTATTAACGGTATTAGGCGCCTTATCAGGATAAAGCTCTGCCTTAATTTCTTTTCCGCTTTGCATTTTAATGGTTATTACAGGGTTCTTCATTTAATATAACTCCTCATATTTTTCAATTTTAACTCCTGCCTCTTCAAAAAGACGAAGGGAGAAATCGTCGGGATACCCCTCTTTATATACAATGCGTGATATACCCGAATTAATTATAATTTTTGCACAGATAACGCACGGCTGATGGGTGCAGTAAAGCGTACACCCCTCCACGCTACATCCTACGCGTGCCGCCTGAATTATTGCGTTTTGCTCAGCGTGAACGGCATAACACAACTCGTGCATAGTGCCGCTTGCTATATTCATCTTTTTGCGCATACATTCTTTTTTATCAATGCAACTTTTTATTCCTTGCGGCGCACCGTTATATCCCGTTGCAATTACGCGCTTATTTTTTACTATTATTGCGCCGACATGCCTACTTTCCTGATAACAGCTCGACCAAGCACCTATTTGCTCGGTCATTTCCATAAATCTTTTGTCCCACTTATCCATAAATTGTGTGCTCCGAATTGATAAAAATATTTTACCATATTTTTCATTAAATTGCAATTTTTTATATAAAAATGTTTAACTTTATTTTGGCAAGTTTATAAAATAGCTGTATAAAAAAATAACAAATTCGGAGGAAATAATTTTATGACAATCAAGCCTTTATTCGATAAAGTTGTCGTTGAAAGCTTAAAAGCCGAAGAAAAAACGAAAAGCGGGCTTTATCTTACCGCCGCGTCGCAGGAAAAACCCGCTACATGTCTTGTTGTAGCTGTTGGCCCCGGCGGACTTGTCGACGGAAAAGACGTAACTATGCAAGTTAAAGTGGGCGATAAAGTTTTGCTTGCAAAATACAGTGGAACTGAAGTTAAAGTTGATGATAAAGAATACACTATTATTCGTCAGAGCGATATTCTGGCAATCGTTGAATAAGGAGGATTTTATAAAATGGCTAAACAGATTAAATACGGCGACGAAGCAAGAAAGTTATTGGAAAACGGCGTAAACGTTGTTGCGGATACAGTTAAAATTACTCTTGGGCCCAAGGGCAGAAACGTAGTGCTCGACAAAAAATTCGGTGCTCCGCTTATCACTAACGACGGTGTAACCATTGCAAAAGAGATTGAACTTGAAGACCCGTTTGAAAATATGGGCGCCCAGCTCGTAAAAGAAGTTTCAACGAAAACCAACGACGTTGCGGGCGACGGCACCACCACCGCCGTTGTTCTTGCACAGGCAATTGTGCGCGAAGGCTTAAAAAACCTTGCCGCAGGTGCTAATCCCATTATCCTCAAAAAAGGAATTGCCGCCGCGGTAGATACCGCCGTTCAGAAGATTCAGTCCATATCCAAACCTGTTGAAAATAAACTCGCTATTTCGCAGGTTGCTTCCATTTCGGCGGGTGACGAAAAGATTGGTGAGCTAATTGCTAACGCTATGGAAATTGTCGGAAAAGACGGTGTTATTACTGTTGAGGAAGGCAAAACTATGGCTACCGAACTCACAACGGTCGAAGGCATGCAGTTTGACCGTGGCTATGCTTCGGCGTATATGGTAACTAATACGGAAAAGATGGAAGCCGTTTTGGATAATCCCTATATTTTGATTACGGATAAAAAGATTTCTTCTTTGCAGGAAATATTGCCCGTAATTGAGCCTATTGCTCAACAGGGCGCAAGACTTCTTATTATCGCCGAGGACGTTGAGGGCGACGCACTCGCCGCACTTATCGTCAACAAGCTTAAAGGCGTATTAAACTGCGTTGCGGTTAAAGCGCCCGGTTTCGGCGACAGAAGAAAGGCGATGCTTGAAGATATTGCCATTCTTACCGGCGGAACGGTCATTTCAAGCGATTTGGGCTATGAGTTCAAAGATGTTACAACGGATATGCTCGGTAGAGCCGCTCAGGTAAAGGTGGATAAAGACAATACCACTATTATTGACGGTGCTGGTGCGGCAAAAGATATTAAAGCACGTGTAAGCTCGATTAAAGCACAGATTGCCGAATGTACTTCCGATTACGACAGGGAAAAATTACAGGAAAGACTTGCTAAACTTGCAGGCGGTGTTGCCGTCATAAACGTAGGTGCGGCAACTGAAGTTGAAATGAAAGAGAAAAAGCTTCGTATAGAGGACGCTTTAGCGGCAACGAGAGCTGCTGTTGAAGAAGGTATAGTTCCCGGCGGAGGCGTTGCACTCCTTTCTACTATTCCCGAGCTTGAAAAGCTTATCGAAGGATTAAGCGGTGATGAAAAGACCGGTGCATCGATAGTTATGAAAGCTATAGAGGCTCCCGTACGCCAGATTGCAAAAAATGCTGGATATGACGGTTCGGTTATAGTAAATAATATTTTAAGTAGCAAAAAAGCAAATTATGGTTTTGACGCTCTTAAAAACGAATATACCGATATGGTAAAAAGCGGCATAATTGACCCGACTAAGGTTTCGCGTTCCGTACTCCAAAATGCGGCTTCGGTTGCTTCAACCTTGCTTACGACCGAAAGCATAGTTACCGACATTCCCACTCCCCCTGCTCCTCCCGTAGGTGGAAATCCTGATATGGGCGGAATGTATTAATTAAATATTCTATAAAAGTAAATCCGCCGCGCAATATGCGCGGCGGTATTTTTTTGTATTATTTTCTTTTTAAATAAGCAATTCTTATGCGTTCAATCTTAACCGGTTCCGTGGGTTCTTCCTTTTTATCGATTACCGTAGCTATTTCTTCAACTGTCTCCTCAGGCTGCGGTTCTACTACAACTTCGGGTTCAGTAACGGTTACAACTACTTCTACGGGTTTTACAGGTTCTTCCCCTTTTAATGTTTCATCAACCTGCACATTAAAACCTTCCGCTTGCTTCATTTTCACATACGCCTGAGCGCAAGGATATTGAACCTTTTTATTACAATACTCACAAAAAGGTGCGTACTCACCGCATAAATCTCTTCCGTATGTACGACTGTTTGTCATTTTATCTATATCTATAACTTTTTGAAGTCTTATCAAATTATCTTTGTCAAGCGTTTCAGGCATAGACATAAGCAAGTTTAACGGTTTTTGGCTGTTCCACATAGGTAATGTCTCCTTTATCTAAAATGATTATACAGTAAAACGTTAATTTTATCAAGTGTTTGATTACAATTCTTTTATGGATAACGTAGATAGTACTTCTTCATACTTGGATTTATTAAAAGAAATACTGTCAGGTGAAGTAACGGCGGCAGTTCCGGCGGCTACACCGCAGCAAAGAATTTTGCCAAGCGTTTCGCCTTTTGCAAGTGCATTTGTTGCCGCTGCAACCATCGCGTCGCCAGCGCCAACAGTAGAATTCATTGCTACGTTCACGCTCTTTGAATACAGCGTCTGCGTTCCGTCGGTTATAATAGCGCCGTTTTTGCCGAGTGAAAGCAAAACGCGCTTAGCACCTAATTTCAACAGCTCGTTACAGCCGTCAAGCATGTCAGCTTTGGTTCTGATTTTCTTTTTTAATGTGCGTTCAAGTTCTTCGATATTAGGCTTAACTAAGTCAACGCCGTATTTTAAAGAACAGAGCAGCCTTTCCCCTTCGGTGTCTACAACCTTTTTTATATTTTGGGGGATAGCTTCAAGTATACGTGAGTAATAATCTGGTGTCATCCCCTTTGCAAGTCCACCTGATATTACTACTGCTTCACTTGCAAGAGCAAATTGTTTAACGAATTTTATCAGCTCTTCTTGTTTTTCTTCACTGACGGCGGGGCTGACGTCGTTAACTTCAGTCAACATTGACCTGTGGTCGATAAACTTATAATTTTCTCTTACCCTACCTTCATTCCAGACAAATTTATACGGTACTCCTTCGCGGTGAAGCTCTTGCTCGAACTGATTACCGTTCCCCTCATACATAAATCCCGTTGCAAAGACATCTCCGTTAAGTCTTGCTATACCTATTGCAACGTTAATGGCTTTACCGGTAAAAAATATTCGTTTGCTTATTATCGTATTGCTTTTGCCCACTCCTAATGAATCCACTTCGATATTAACGTCGATACACGGGCTTAAACAAACGGTTAAAATCATACTTTCCCCTTATCAAAGTAAAAGCCGCTTTAAAGCGGCTAACTATTTTTACATAGAAATCATCTGAAGGGTTTCATACAGCTCGTAATTAAACTTTTTCTTCATACTTACGGCTTCGATTATATCCATATCGATTATTTCGTTTTTATGAATACCTACAACCCTGTTTCCTAT
>JAIDRY010000192.1 GCA_029061465.1 Clostridia bacterium | reverse complement strand
AAGCTCTCTTTCGCAAAAGTCCTCTACTATTATCTCGGACGGAATTTCGTGATTAGAATAATATTGAACGATAAATGCAGTCAACGCTTCACTATCAGACATATGCGCTTCATCAAGCGCAAAGCTGTTGCCACCCTGCATTATTCCCTTTCGCGTAACTAAGATATTTACAGCTGAATACAAGCCGTTTGAGGCGTATGCTATAATATCGGCATCGATAAAATTTGAAAGCGAAGTTATACGTTTCGCCTCTAATTTCGAAAGCATTGAAAGCTTATTTTTATATTCGAGAGCAAGCTCAAAATTCTCGTTTTCGGAAGCCGACAGCATTTTATTCTTTAAAAGCTGCTCAGCCTCTTTATAGTTTCCTTCCAAAAAAGAAATTGCTTTTTTTACCTGCTGTGCATACCCCTCTTTATCAACGTAGTGCGCACATGGCGCAGTACAGCGTTTTATATGGTAATTCAGGCACTCGCGCTTTGGTTTCGAATTTATCTGCGCATGACAAAGCCTGACACTGAACGATAGTTGCAGTGTATCAAGAATATCTTTACAGTTAATGCCGCCCATATACGGTCCGAAATACTTGTTTCCGTCCTTTTTAAGCTTACGCGTTATGCTGAAATTAGGAAAATCTTCCTTAATATTAACTTTTATATACGGATAAGTTTTATCATCCTTTAAAAGAATGTTGTATTTAGGTTTATACTTCTTTATCAGGTTGTTTTCAAGCGCAAGTGCGTCTATTTCCGAGTTAGTGATTATATAGTTGAAATTTGCAATATTTTCAACCATTTTCATTACTTTTTCGGGCTTGGGCGAATTATGAAAATACTGCCGTACTCTGTTTTTAAGTACGCGCGCCTTACCGACGTAAATTACGTTTTGATATTTATCCAACATAATATATACGCCCGGATTTTCAGGAAGCAGTTTTAGTTTTTCCTTAATTACGTCCATATTATCAGTATAACATATTTACGGTTTTTTTGCAATAAAAAGAGAGCAACTCCAAAGCAAAAAGCGACGGCGGTAAGTTTACCGCCGCCACTTGTCGTTAACAACCTAAAAATTCTACGCCTTTTAACATAACGTCGTTGACAGTATCGTTTACAAGACTGTAAAAAATTATTTTTCCGTGTCTGTCGCTTTTTACAATTCCGAGATTTTTCAAGAGCCTTAGCTGATGTGAAATAGTCGGCTGATTTATCTCCAAAACACGCGATAAATCAGTTACACACATTTCGGATATTGCCAATGCCGACAGCATTTTAACGCGTGTCGGGTCAGCGAAAATTGAAAAAAAGCATACTATACTGTCAAGCACGTCGCCGTCGGGAACGTACTCCTTGACCAAATCTTTTGTGCGTCTGTCCAGCAACATAGTTTCTGACATAC
>JAIDRY010000191.1 GCA_029061465.1 Clostridia bacterium | reverse complement strand
TTTTTGGAGCGGGAGACGAGATTCGAACCCGCGACATTCACCTTGGCAAGGTGACGCTCTACCACTGAGCCACTCCCGCATAATCGCCGCACTATTTCTTTTGGTGGGAGCTACAGGGCTCGAACCTGTGACCCACTGCTTGTAGGGCAGTTGCTCTCCCAACTGAGCTAAGCTCCCAAACGCTTAATTAATATAACAAATATAAGCTCAAAAATCAAGCGTTTTTTAATCTTTTTTTTATTTTTTGAAAATTTTTTGCGGCATAGTAAACGCCCGCGCGGCGACACACAATATATAGTATGCGAAGACTTTGTTATATTGTGTAGTAAAAAATTTTTTATAATTACAGTATAAATTTTTACACAGCCGTCAATAAATTGCCTGTAAACGATTTCGGAGGTAATTTATGAAAAAGTTTTTGACGATAGCGGCGGCAGTGATGGTGATAATAGTTGCGACGGTGATAGCATTGGGTGCGCAGAGCGGCGGGAGAATGGAAAACAACGATTACTTAAGAATACACGTGAGGGCGAACTCTAACTCGCAGACCGACCAAAGCGTGAAGTATTTAGTTAAGGACGAAGTGGTGAAGTTTATCACACCGTACGTTGCGGAGTGCGTTGACAAGCCCACGGCAATGAAGGTTGTCGAAAGTATTTTACCGCAGCTTGAAAAGGTGTGCGACAAAAAGCTGAAAGAGTGCGGTTTTGACTACACATCGAAGGCGAGCGTGCGCGAGGAGAAATTCCCTACCCGCGTTTACGGCGAACTGACCTTGGAGGAGGGAGTTTATGACGCGCTGATAATAGAGCTTGGCTCGGGCACGGGCGACAACTGGTGGTGCGTAATTTACCCGCCCCTTTGCTTCACATCCGCATCCTCTAACGTGGAATACCGCTCGGCAATATTCGATATTATAAATAAGTGGCGGAGTAAGTAAAAAATTTAAATATATAGACGCGCGGACGGCAAATGCTGTCCGTGCCTTTTTTTGAAAAATTTTCCGCATAAACATTTTTCTTTTATTCATAATAATTTCAAACATATTAAGCTCTCCGCACGGAGTAGCAAGGAGGAAAAATGAAAAAAGCACTTAGAATAGGCGCCGCCACTATTGCGCTTGCCGCCGTATGCACGACGGGCGCCGTATTCAATTCGTTACAAACTAATGAAAACGACTTTGCCGCACCGACCGTTCAGACAGCTGTTCTGAAACAGGGAGCAACGGGCGGAGAGGTCAAGGAATTACAGAGGCGCTTAAAGCAGTGGGGTTACTACGACGGCGCTGTAGACGGCGTTTACGGAGCTAAAACGGTTGAAGCCGTAAAGCGCTTCCAGAAGAAGAACGGTCTTACCGCCGACGGCGTTGCGGGTAAATCCACGTTTGCCGCACTCGGTATGAACGACAGCGTTAAGGCGCTTGAAGGGAATAAGGGCGGCAGCTCCTCGTCAAACCAAAGCTCGAACTACACCAACTCGGATTTATACCTTTTGGCGAAGTGCATTTACGCAGAGTCGCGCGGCGAGCCCTACACCGGTCAGGTTGCCGTGGGTGCGGTTATTTTGAACCGCGTTAATTCGAGCAAGTTCCCCAACACCATTTCGGGCGTAATTTATCAGAGACACGCGTTTACTGCGGTTTCCGACGGACAGATTAACCTCGAACCCGACAAGACGGCTATGAACGCCGCGCAGGACGCTATGAACGGTTGGGACCCGACCTACGGCTGTATTTACTACTACAACCCCGCCGTTGCAACCAGCAGCTGGATTTTCAGCCGTAAGACGGTAACGACGATAGGCAAACACATCTTTGCAATTTAGGAGGCAGAAATTAAATGAGTAAGAAAGAAGTTTCAAGCGGAACCGAAAAAGCCGAAAAGCTGGAAAGGAAGAATTCCGTTTCAAAATCAACGCCCGAAAAGAAAGAAACCGTAAAAAGCAAGAAGGGAACGGTTAAAAAGACTTCTTCCGTAAAGGGTAAGAAGGTAAAGAAGAGCAAGCCCGTCAAGAAGCTTACGGAAAAGCAGATTAAGAAAAAAGAGGCGCGCGAGCACAAGAAATTAGAAATGGCTAAGATACGCGCCGAGAAGAAGCAGAAGAGACTTGAAAAGAAGCTTGAAGCCAAGCAGAAGCGCCTTGACAGAATTGCGGCGGTTAAGCAGGCAAGAGCAGAGAGAAAGGAAAAGAGACGCGAGCGCCGCGACGTATTAAAGCACGAGACGAAGGAAGCGCGTATCCAGCGCAGAAAGGAAGAGCGTCAGGCTAAAATTGAGGCTAAAGTTGCTAAACGTGAAGCCGCGCTTGCTGACAAGCGTGCTAAGCGCGAACACCGCTTAAAGGTACGCGCGGAAAAGCGTGCGGCTAAAAACGACAAGAGACATGCTCCCGGCTTCGGCGGCTGGCTTGCGGCGGTTATCTCGCTGGGCGTTACAACCCTCGCCCTCGGCACGATGCTGACCTTCGGCTGGATTAATATGGACGGTATGCAGGCGGATATGGCTTCATCGCACACCGAAAACCTTTACGAGCTGAACTCTATCGTCGACAACCTCGACACCAACCTTGCAAAGGCGAGAGTTTCCAACTCCAAGAACGAACAGGTAAGATTGCTCAGCAAAATCGCCGTTGAAAGCGAAATGGCTGAAATGGTGCTTGAACGTATGCCCGTGGAAACACAGCTTACCGACAGCATGACTTCGTTCGTAAACAAGATGGGCGACAGCGCGCAGTCAATGCTCTACGCAGTTGCTAACGGTGAAAAGCTCACCGACAGCCAGGTTGCGACTATCGAGCATATGTATAAGACCAACCTCGAACTCAAACGCATTATCAACGATTTGTGTGCAAACTGCACCGAGCAGGAAATGATTGCCGCACTTAACGGCAAGACCGATTCTTTAATGTATTCGACGTTCGATAAAATTCAGAACAACACGGTTGAAACTCCCAAGGAAATTCACGACGGACCTTTCGCGGAAAACGTTGATAAGGTTACCGCAAAGAACCTCGAAGGACTTGAAGAAATAAGCGCGTCGCGTGCGGAAGAGCTTGCAAAAGAGTACTTTAAGGACTACAAGCTTACGGGCGCAAAGTGCACGGGTGAAGCCGTTGCGGAACAGCTCACAGTTTACAACGTAATGCTTTCGACCAACGACGGCGATATGCTTGCGCAGATTTCCAAGAAGGGCGGAAAGGTAGTTGAGTTTGACAGCTATAAGGACTGCTCGGACAAAAACTTCTCCGTTGAAAGATGTATCGACATTGCAGAGGACTTCCTTGAAGAGCTTGGCTACGACGATATGAAAGCCGTTTGGACGAGCGAGAACGGCACGACTTGCAACCTCAACTTTGCTTACGAGGACGACGACGTTATATTCTATTCGGATATGATTAAAGTCAAAGTCTGCGAAGAACGCGGAATCGTTACCGGTATGGAAGGACTGAGCTACGTTTTAAACCACGTGAAGAGAAACGCTCCCAAAGCTTCCATTTCCAAGAGCGAGGCAAAAGCTAAGCTTCACGACGGATTTAAGATGGAAACTTCGAGACTGTGCGTAATCCCCGTGGACGGCGGTGAAGCGCTGTGCTACGAGTTCTACGGCAGCTACGAGGGCAACGACTATTATATCTATATCGATGCTAAAACGGGCGAAGAGCGCGAAGTGTTTACGGTTATAGGCACCGCGCAGGGAAAAGCTTTACTTTAAGATTAGTTTAAGATAAATATAACCCCGAGCGAAATTTTTTCGCTCGGGGTTTTTGCTAATTATAATTGCAATAACGCTTTTTCGATAACTTTTATTCTTTCGCCAAATCGAGTTAGTTTTTCTTCGATACTCGGTTTTATGTTTTCAAAATCCAATTCTCTGTCGTTTGCGGAAGCTATAACGGCAGTGAAACCGTTAAGCGAAACGTATCTGTCCGCCGTAATTTTTTCGGGCGCATACGTGCGGATAATTATTTCCTGTGCCGCGCTCCAACACTCGTCCTTACTTTTTTGAAGAGATATTCCTGCGCCCACGGTTTCGTTATATCCGAAAGATACGCACAGCTTTGCACTGCCGTTGCCGTTTAAAATATCTTCACCGTGCCGCTTAAAATAGCTTTTTATAGCAGTCGTACAAAACTCGAAGTTTCGCTTGATTTCTTTCAAAACCGTTGCGCCGTCGAAACTTTTTCTTGCCCACTCCGCACAGTACGACATAATGTCGTCGGCGTTATCAGTGTAATTCATTAAGATTTCCAACGCTTCTTTATGTTCTCGACGAATAAGTTTACATAAATCCCTTAATTCTTTATTTTCCTTTAAAATATCCGTTTCCACCAACTCGCTATAATCCTCCAACAGTAATTTCAATTTTGCCGCATCCTTTGATTTTGGCAAGGTTTTCATAAGTTCACCGATTATCAACAACACAGCCTTATAACTGAATACACACCACTTGTTTTTATATTCTCCGTCCTCTGTCGGAATATCCCCGTTAGGAGTGAGGTAGATGAATATCTTTTTCCAACCACAAAAATCTTTTAATTTTTCCTCATACCTTGAAAGCTGATTGTCGTGAGTGGAGGCAAAAACTTTATTCTCGATAACGAGTACCGTTTTCGTCTTTTGCGACTGAAAGAATAAGTCCATACGGCTATCTGTTCCATTCAGCGTTTTTTCCGTTTCTACGATAAGCTCGGTATCCTCGGCGAAATTATTTAAATCTTCAATTTTATCTATTCCGCTATTTTTTAAAATCGCTACGTTTGATAAGACGGCGTTCTTCTCGTTTGGATAATTAAAAAGTCTTTCTAAAAATTTTTTTAACGGTTCGCTGTCAAGTCCGTGCGGGTTTGAAGGATTTAAAAGCCACGCGAGAAAAGCGGAGTGTTTGATTTCCTGCGTTTGCATACCTGTTGCTTTGAAAACATTAATTCCCCTGTTTTCCGTGTATTTAATTTCATTTAGCTTGTCACGCAAAGCAAGTAAATACTTTTTTGCCTGTTCGTTAGTCATTTGGTTTTTCCTTAGTTTTCGTTTTAACCGACGCTTCGTTTATCATAATATTTACCACTGAACAAATTTGATTTGCCGTAGCAGCCGAGTAACCACATTCTATTACGACCAGCGGCTCATCAATTAGTTTCGTTGAAATATGTACCTCGTAAGTGCTTGTATCATAACTTACTCGGCGGCTTGACCCGCTTCTTGAACCGCTTGACTGCCCTCTGCGCGTACTGCCGCTGAAAATTAAATTACTTCTACTACGTGAATAAGAGTGAGAACTTCTGCTACCCGAACTTGAACTGTAAGACGTTTGCGAACTGTGTTTAACGGTTTTTACTTTAACAACATCGGAAAAATTGAAAATTTTATAGTTTAAATATTTGCACCATTTTTGGGTCGTTGTATCTATGATAAGTTCATCTATAAATTTATCCGCATTGAAACCTTGCTCTTCCGTCCATTTTTTAAAATTTGCTTCGTCTATCTCAGCTTGACGGCGTGCCTCTTCCTCGGTTTTTTTCCTCTTGTAGCGTAAAATGACATAAGCAACGGTAACTCCGACGGCAAGAAGCACGCCACCGATTATAAACGTTACACCCATAGGCATAAATCCTTCAATATTGGTACTGCACGAACCTATAAATATAAAAATAAACCCGCAAAAACAAGCAAATAGGACTAAAAAGATGTTCATAAAATCTTCCTCGGTATTAATAATCTGAACTCATTTTAAATCACCTAATATGCGATTGTCAAGCAACAAATCGTATATTATGCGATATTTTGGATAGACTAAGGGGGGAGCAAATGGAGCTAAAAGATATTCAAAAGAGGTTGAGGGAGAGCATAACAAACAGCGGAATACCTCAAAAAGAAATTGCAAAGAAAATAGGGGTTTCGCCGCAAACGGTGTCTAAATATATGAAGCTGGATATTTTTCCCGCGTTGGACACTTTTGCTAAGCTTTGTGCTGTTCTCGACGTTACTTCCGATTATTTACTTGGACTTAAAGATTATTAAACGAATATAAAAAGCGCCGTGCGGACCCCGCACGGCGCTTTGATTTTAGTCCATATATTTAAACTTGTAATACGCGTTTACCAGCACCCAAAACGGCGCTAATAAGATTGCCATCAGAAACATTCCTAATCTTTCACCGCCCGCATCACAGTCTTTTATCATACCGATTAAGCCGGGGAAGTTAATCACTATACAAGCTCCGTACCATATTCCCGCAACCGTCCACGAGGGTGCGACGATAAGCCAGATTATACCTCCCAACAGCACGCAGAGAGCAATAATTATCCATGCAATTTTAAGACCTTTCATTTTTACCGCCCCTTATCAGCCTGAAATCTTGGGCGTGATATTCGTTTTAAGATTTATATCACCGTCAAAGCCCTTGTATTCGCGGCGGACGTTGTCGACGGCGTCTTCAATCTCACTCGAAAGCTTATCACTGATTTCCTGCAAAACGCTCTGCACGTCGTCCTTAAGCTCGTGCTCCTGCAACTCGTGCGGATAGGTTATTCTGTAATTTACCGTGCCGCTGACGCTGACGGTATTAAAATAGACCGTTATGTTTAATCTTACGCTATCTATCTTGCAGTAACGCGGGCTATAATAAACTGCATGAAATCTGCAGA
>JAIDRY010000190.1 GCA_029061465.1 Clostridia bacterium | reverse complement strand
ACGTATGCAAGCGGTAGCGTAACCGTAGCCGAAAAGGTAGCGGCAGCGGCATAAGTTGACTTTATAGCAAAAATATAATAAAATTGCACCGAAACCACCGCAATTTTTTGCGGTGGAATTGGTGCGCTTAGGGGGATATTGCAAAATTATGGAAAATAATCCTGAATTTACCGAAAATCAGGCGCAAGATGAAATTCCCTTCACAAATATGTCTGGCGACTGGATGCCGTGGGAGCGCGGTCTATCGGGCTGGCGCTCGCGCAAAAAGCTTTCCAGGCAGGATAAAAAGAAAAAAAAGCTAAGCAAAAAGGAATATCGTGCGGCAGTTTCGGGAATGTATCTCGCAATGCTGCCCGTGCTCCTGTGCGTGCTCGTCGCTTTCGGGTTAGTGTATTTAATTATTACGCTCTGGTTAATGTAAAGGTTTTAAAATGTTCAAAAAACAAAAGTATAAACTTAATATTTTGTTGGCTTTAATCGTGCTTGCCGCGTCGTGTGTTATGCTTGCGGCGTGCAGTAACGTATTTAAACCCGAAGACAACGGTTACAGCGTTGTCGTAACCTACGACGCTAACGGCGGCCGTTTCGATAACGCTGACAGTACGGGTATAAAGGTTTATAAGTATGCTCCGGGGAAGAGTATAATCAAACCCGGCGGCACACAGACTGCACAGGTTGTTGCACCGATGTTGAGAGAAAAACACGTCAGCGACTGGTATCCCGCGGTTCTTGATGAAAACGGCGAAGTTATCCGCGACAGCGAAGGAAATATTCAAGTTTCCGCTACACCCTGGGATTTCGCACTTGACAGACTTCCCGAAACGGAGGGGTATAAGCTCTATCTTGTGGCGCACTGGGTAGGTAACTTTACCTTTACCGTAGACGTAGGCGAAGAAGCCCGCGCAGACGGAGCGGTCAATATTGTTAACAGCGATTACGAACGCCCTGGCACGGCTTCCCGCCCCGCGCACGACCCCGTTTGGGAAGGACACACTTTCTACGGCTATTACGATGCGGACGGCAATATGCTTGAAACCGAAGCCGACTGGCGCAAAATAGAAATTTCGGAAGCCAACCCCAACGCAGTGGTATACGCTCGTTGGATAGACGGCAACTGGAGGATAGTGCGCACTCGCGAGCAGTTAAGCACGGTTATGGCGGGCGTCAATTACTACATAGACGCAGACATTAACTTTGCAGGCAGAACTATAACGGTAGCCGCCGACGCTTACACGGGTGAATTTAACGGCAACGGTCATACTATTTCCGGCATTAATTTCAGCACAAGACAAAACGCTACGCAATACAACCTCGGTTTATTCAACTTCGGCGCAAGCGGAAGAATGCACGACTTAATATTCAAGGACTGCACAGTTTCGTATACATATACCGCAATGAATGAAGGAAGGGAATACAACGCAGGCTTCCTTTGCGGCAACGGTGAAGGGCTTGATATGGCAAACCTTAAAAATATCGGCTTCGAGAATTGCACGCTGAATATAACCCGCATACTTAACACCGTTGGGAAAACCGTAAATACCGGTGCCGGAACCCATTATGAAGGAATTTTCGGCAAGCTTGGTGAAACTCAGACGTTCGTACCCTTAGACGGCAAAGCGGACGTAACCGTTAATTTAACGTAAATTAAATAGGCAAAATTGTAGGAGGACATAATGAAAAAGATATTAACATCCGTTATATCGATAGCAATGGCGGCAACGCTTTTGTGCGGTTGCACCGGTACCACGGGCGGTTCAAAAGAATCTGAGGAGACGATACCCCTTGTATTCGGTCTCGAAGGCGCGGACGGCGTTTTCAGTCCGTTCTTTTCAAGCGCGGCTTACGACACGGAAGTCGTAGGTATGACGCAGATAGGTATGCTCACTTCCGAGGGCGCATCGTA
>JAIDRY010000019.1 GCA_029061465.1 Clostridia bacterium | reverse complement strand
CGACGGCGGAAAGATTATCGAGCGCGGCACCCATTCGGAGCTATTAAAACAAAAGGGACACTATTACAACCTCTACCTAAAACAGTTTAAAGAGGAAAACGAAAAATAATGCCGCGCCGTTAATCAATATAAAAAACTCTTAGATAATCGTCTAAGAGTTTTTTAACGTTTAGAATGTATTTCAGACAGCGCGTTTTTGAAAAATGCGGTCAGTCCTTGCTCGACGGCGAGATTTTTGACCGCCGACGCTTCCATATCGTAATAGTATTTACCCGACTTAATATCGATAGACAGCCTGTCCAAAGGAAAACCCTTCACCTTTTTAGGGTGCGGTACACTCGACAGAATAAACGGCTTGGATGAAAGACTGTCATCCATACTTGAAAATTCGGTATGCTCGTCCGCTATGAAGCAAATCGCATTTCTATATCTGCCTATCAGCTTTCCGCCGTGTGTTTTGGACAGCTCCGCGTAATACTCGGTCATCTCGTCGTCGGAAAGGTCTCTGCCGTTAATGCGCCGAACGTGCGTCATAGGTTGAAGCCGCTCCTCAAGCCCGTCGAAATACAGACCGCTGTCGCACGAGAAGACGGGCAAGCCAAACGCTTCGTAGTATGTGCGCGCCTTTATCTTTGCGTTTTCAAGCGGGTCTTTTCCGCTCTCGTCTACGTTCGGGAGTGGCTTGTTCAAATTGTTAAGTCCGATTAGCTCGAAGTTTAACGCTTCCGCCACTGGCTTCATTATATTAAGTTTAGCTTGGTTTGTCGTTCCGTAAAGAATTTTCATACCATTACCTTTTTTAAACGCACGCGTAGATTTAAATCAGTAATAAACTTCTTCAATCACGCCGCCGCCGAGGCAGTATTTTTCGTCGTAGAATACCGCGTATTGTCCTTCGGTTACGGCGCGCTGTTTTTCCTTGAACTCAACCGTCGCGCCGCCGTTTTCAAGCTTAACGGTTACGGGCTGTTCGCCTTGACGGTATCTGAACTTTGCCGTGCATTCAAATTCCGTTTCGGGAGTAAAACCTATCCAGTTAAGCGCGGAAACGCGGCAACCCTGCGAATATAGCGGAGTTTCGTCGCCGTGCGATACGTAAAGCACGTTGTTTTTCAAATCTTTTTTAACTACAAACCAGCGCCCGTCCTCGCCCTTCTTTCCGCCGAGGTCAAGTCCGCGCCGCTGCCCCAAAGTGTAGTACATAAGTCCCGCGTGCTCGCCTACGGTCTCGCCCTCAAGAGTGATAATCTTCCCCGGCTGTGCGGGCAAATAGCCGCTTAAAAACTTTCTGAAGTTCCTCTCGCCTATAAAGCAAATACCAGTCGAATCCTTCTTCTCTGCGGTGGCAAGCCCCGTCTTTTCGGCAATCTCACGCACCTTTGATTTGGGCATATCCGCAAGCGGAAACAAAACGCCGTCAAGCTGGCTTTCGCGCACCTGATTTAAAAAGTAAGTCTGGTCCTTGTTCGTGTCTGCCGCTTTTTTAAGTCTGTTTTTACCGTCAACGGTTTCTATTCCGCAGTAGTGCCCCGTTGCGATATAGTCCGCACCGAGGCTCAAAGCATAGTCACGGAAAGGCCCGAATTTTATTTCGCGGTTGCAAAGCACGTCGGGGTTGGGAGTTCTGCCAGCCTTGTATTCTTCAAGGAAATGACTGAACACTCTGTCCATATATTGCTTTGCAAAATTGACGCTATAGTAGGGGATATCCAGCGCCGAACACACTCTGCGCACGTCGGCGAAGTCCGTGTCCGCACTGCACGCTCCGTCGGGGGAAGTTTCCTCCCAGTTCATCATATAAAGCCCGATTACGTTGTAACCCTGCTCTTTTAAAATGTACGCGGCGACGGAGGAGTCGACGCCCCCGCTCATTCCGACTATTACCGTTTTCATAAAATAATTATAGCACAGGCTTTCATAAATTTGCAATTAAAAAATTTTGTGGTATAATTGAAATATGAATTTGCCCGCGGACGATTTTATTTTACTGTCGCTTGTCAATACGAAACTGAGGGATAATTATTGTTCTTTGTCCGAGCTTTGCGACGAGGAGAACGTCCCTTTGTCGGAAATAGAAAAGAGGCTTTCCGCCCTTGGCTATAAATACGACAAAGATAAAAACGCGTTTATTCGATTTTGACGGTTGATATATATCCGCCGGTTAAAAACTTAATATACACCCGTAGCTCAGATGGATAGAGCAATAGCCTCCGACGCTATGTGCCGCTGGTTCGACTCCAGTCGGGTGTACCAAAACACAAAGCCCCGTATATATGCGGGGCTTAATAAAAAATAACGAAGGAAATTTTTATGAAAAAGGTTTTATGCTTGGTTTTAAGTTTAATACTTTTATGTGCGTTGGGACTTACCGCCTGCGACCTAAACGGGAGCGGGGATACGGTTATAGAGATAACGAACATTTCGCTTAATAAAACCGAACTCACGCTTACAGAGGGCGAAGAAGAAACGCTTTTTGTAGACTTCGCTCCCGCCGACGCAACCGATTGGGCGGTGGAGTGGTCGTCGTCGGATACGGACGTTGCGACCGTGGATTGCGCCTGCGTTACAGCCGTAGCGGAAGGCGAGGCGGTAATTACCGCTAAAACTTATAACGGCAAAACGGCGACTTGCACGGTAACCGTCGTAGCTAAGCAGGAAGAACCCGAACCCGAAATTAAGCACGCCGTAACGTATCATGCCCGCGGGGGTAAATTTGAAAGCGGAAAGGATACTTACGAATTGCAAGTAAAAGATTGTGAAAAGCTGACCGCGGTAACGGTAACGAGGGATGACGGCTACGCCTTTGCGGGCTGGTATCAGGACGAAGACCTTACGAGGGAATGGGACTTCGACGAATATGTGGTAAACGACGAAACCTCGCTTTACGCGGGTTGGAAATATATAAACGGCTATCAGTCGGTAATCGACGCACTTGCGAACAAAATCAGAGCCGACCGCGGCGACGATAGCTTAGCGGTAGAGATTATATTAATCTTCACAAACGAAGACGGATATCTTTGCTTTGTTGAAAAGAGCGGCGCGGGCGCAGCTTCGTACGCGACGGGCATTAAAGGCTTCGGCGCGGTAAAGGATAACGCGGAGCTTATTTCGCAAATTGCCGACACTCACCTTACGAAAATTAAAGATTATAACTACGAGTATGAGTATACGACGGATAATAATATCGGCGTTGCGTACTATATGGCGAAAAGATATACGTGGGCGGAAGACATACTTTACTCCTGCGTTTCCGAATGGGAAGAGAATACCGAGCACTTCATAAATAACGGCCCTTGGTATAGCTGTAACGTAAAAGCTATCGTGGCGGACGAAGATGGACACGTTTTAGATTACAGCTTTTCGGTAATTTCGGGCGTTAAAAATTTTGATGCGGTAACCAGCGGTTTTGCAATGAGCGAGGAATTCGACGTAACGTCGACTGCGCTTGGAGAGCTTGCAGACGACTTCTATTCCGAATGGCTCAAATCACAAAGAGTAGTTTAATATTAAAATTATCACAATACGCACCCCGCCCGCCGATGTTTCGGCGGGCGGGGTTTTATAAATTTCCGTCAAGCTCATATTTTTGTAAATACTTTTATACGATTAATAATATCCTTAATTTTCCGTTAAAAAACTTGAAAATTGTGTGGATTTTTTCACGGAGATATGATATTATATATTTAGAAGTATAAATTGTTTTAAACGGGAAGTGCTATGAACGAAAGAAAGCAGAAAATTTTAATTGTCGACGATTCTGAAATGAACCGCTCTATTCTTGCCGATATGCTCGGCGAGGAGTTCGATATTATCGAAGCGTGCGACGGCGCGGAAGCTATAAAATATATCCGCAGTTACGGCGTGGATATATCCCTCGTGCTGCTCGATATCGTCATGCCCAAAATGGACGGCCTGGAAGTTTTGGCTATGATGAACAGCTACAAGTGGATACAGGACATTCCCGTCATTATGATTTCCGCCGAAAGCGCGTCCTCTTACATAGGCAGGGCTTACGAGCTGGGCGCAACCGATTACGTGCAAAGACCCTTCGACGCGACCGTAGTATACCGTAGAGTTATGAACGCTTTAATGCTTTACGGAAAGCAGAAAAAGCTTATGGGGCTTGTCGAGGACCAGATTTACAAAAAGGAAAAGGAGCAGTCGCTTCTTATTAATATCCTCAGCCATATAGTTGAGTTTCGTAACGGTGAAAGCGGATTGCACGTTCTGCACATCTACACGATGACGGAAATAATTTTGCAGACGCTTTTGAAAATGACTGATAAGTATAAGCTCACTCCCGAGCAGGTTTCGCTTATCGCAACGGCGTCCGCTCTGCACGATATAGGCAAAATCGCAATAGACGATAAAATATTGAACAAGCCCGGCAAGTTCACTCCCGAAGAATTCGAGATAATGAAAAAGCACGCCGAGTACGGCGCGGATATGCTCGATAAAATTCCCTTCTATAAGAACGAGCCGCTTTTAAAGGTGGCAAAGGAAATTTGCCGCTGGCACCACGAGCGTTACGACGGAAAGGGCTACCCCGACGGATTGAAGGGCGACCAGATTCCCATTTCCGCGCAGGTAGTTGCGCTCGCCGACGTTTACGACGCATTGACGAGCGAGCGCGTGTATAAAAAAGCGTACACGCACGACGAAGCAATCCGTATGATTATGGGCGGCGAGTGCGGTACTTTCAATCCCTTGCTTATGAACGTCTTGGAGTTTGCCGCGGCGAAGATACGTAACGAGTTGCGCGTGAACTCTCTCAGCGGAAACAGCAGTAAGGATATAAACCGCATTACCCGTGAAATTATTTCCCACAGCGAGCTGACCGCTTCCACGCGTACCCTCGATTTGTTGGAGCGCGAGCGCGCGAAGTATAAATTTATTGCGACAATGTCCAAGGAAGTGGTGTTTGAAATATACCGCGAACCCGCTATGATTTCTTTCCTTGACGAGGGGTCCTCGATTCTCGGTGTAGACACGAGTATATCCAACCCTCTGCACGACAGAAAACTTGCGGACTGTATCGGAAAAGCTAATCTCGAAAAGCTTTACGAGCTTATCGAAGGCGCGACGCAGGAAGAGCCGATAATTAGCTTCGAGTGCGACGTGAAGTTCAACGGGCATAAGAGGCGGTGCCGCATTACGGTTATGACTCAGTACTATTACAACGAGGCAACCGACGGCTATCAATACGAGAGCGCAGTCGGTAAGATAGAGGATATATCCGAGTTTTACAACAGAATAGAGGCGCTTGAAATAGCGGCGACTACCGATAATTTGACGGGGCTTTTAAACCATAACTACGTCAAGCTCGAATTCGAAAGATGCTGTTCCGAACAGCCCGACAGAAAGTTCGCGCTTGCGGTAATAGATATGGACGACTTCAAACACGTAAACGACGTTTACGGTCATCTTTGCGGCGACGAAATATTAAAAACGCTTGCCTCCCGCATACGCGAGGCCCTTCCCAAGAACGGCTTTGCCGGAAGAGTGGGCGGCGACGAGTTCGTGGCTATCTGGGCGGACGACGGCAACGTCCAAAAGGAAGCGGACAGAATATATAAGCAAATTTCCAAGAAGTTCGATATAGAAGAAGCCTCGGCAAGTATGGGTATAGCGACTACGGAAATTTCACGCAATTACGATGCGCTTTTCAGATGCTCGGACAAAGCGATGTACGCGGCAAAGGAAAAGGGCAAGAAAAGATATTGCTTCTACACCCCCGAGCTGGGCGAGTTTTAAAGGTAGGTAACAGATGGATACACAGACGTTTTATAAGACTGTAGGCGGCGACTATAACGAAATTATGGCAAGGCTTATGACCGAGGAGCGCGTTTTGCGTTTCGTGCGCAAGTTCCCCGCCGACGGTAGTTACGCGCTTTTGAAACAGTCGCTAAGTGGCGGAAATCAGGAAGAAGCGTTCCGCGCCGCCCACACATTAAAGGGTGTGGCGCAAAACCTCGGGTTTAACGCACTCTATGAAAAGGCCGCCGCCGTTACGGAAATTCTGCGCGGCGGAAGTATGGAAGTTGCCGCGCTTATGCCTGCGGTGGACGAAGCGTATAAAACCGTAATCGACGCAATTCCCCAAATAGACGGTTAAATTAAGCCTCGGCTTTTACAGCAGTTTGCATATGGAATATCATTAAAGTATTTTAAAAACGCGCGACAATTTGTTGCGCGTTTTACTTTACACAAATGCAGAACTTGCTCTTTGTAGCTAAATGTGGTAAAATCAAATACGTTTATTATACTCAAAACAGGAAACATGCTTATGTATAAAATTTTACTCGTCGAAGATGACGAAGCAATTTCAAACTCAATAACGCAATACCTTAAAAACTGGGGGTACGATGTTGCGGTTGTCCGAGATTTTGCAAACGTAACAAACGAATTTAATAAAGCAAATCCGCATATCGTTTTGCTCGATATTATGCTGCCGTTTTACGACGGCTACTATTGGTGCAAAGAAATCCGCAAAATTTCCAACGTGCCTATCGTTTTCATTTCGTCCGCGTCGGACAATATGAATATCGTAATGGCGGTAAATTTGGGCGGCGATGATTTTATCGCAAAGCCGTTTGATTTAAACGTGCTTCTTGCCAAAGTGCAAGCAATACTTCGGCGCACCTACGATATGTCGGGCGGTATAGCCGTTATCGAACATAAGGGCGTTACTCTGAATATAAACAACTTTACGCTTTCATATCAGAATAAGGCTTTGGAATTGACGAAAAATGAATTCCGTATTCTCGAAACGTTGCTTACAAACAAGGGGAAAGTCGTAAGCCGCGATACGCTTATGACAAAGCTTTGGCAGGACGATAATTACGTTGAAGAAAACACATTGACGGTCAACGTAAACCGTTTACGGAAAAAATTGGACAACTTGGGCGCAACGGATTTTATTAAAACAAAAATCGGATGCGGTTATATAGTGGAGCTTTGAGGCGGGTGTATGAAAGCTGTTAAACTGATACCGAAATATCTTTGGCAATATAAATTCGTAATTGCAGTCTTCTTTGTGTTTGCAATCATTTTTGCGGGAATAGCCTATCTCTACCATTTAGACATTGCGGCTATACTTTACTCAACGCTTTTATGTGCGGTCGCGGCGATTATAATGATTGCAATACATTTTTACTGTTATTGCAAAAAGCATAACGAGCGTCTGCGGCTTTTGGAATATGCCCAAACCCTGGAATTGCCTTCACCGCAAAATCTTACGGAAGCCGATTTGTTGGCGGTAATAGAAAAATTAAGGGAGCAGTGCAAGCTCGGCTATGAAGCAAAGCGGCAAGAGAAAACGGAATATCTGGATTACTACACAATGTGGATGCACCAGATAAAGACACCCATAGCCGCTATGGGACTTATGCTGCAAGGCGAAGACACAAAGGAAAACCGCGCCCTTGCCGGCGAGCTGTTCCGCATAGAGCAGTACGTTGAAATGGCTTTGTGGTATCTAAGAATGGACGATATGTCAGATACGGTTTTTATGTCTTACGATTTGGACGGAATAATAAAAGACGCCGTAAGAAAATTTGCTCCGTCGTTTGTAAGTAAGAAGATAAAGCTCGATTATTCACCCGCTAATATCACCGTTATAACCGACAAAAAATGGCTGTCGTTTATTATCGAACAGCTTTTAGCAAACGCAATCAAATATACCGAAAAAGGCAGCATAACGATAAAAGTCGAAAACAAGATATTAAGTATTGCGGATACGGGTATAGGAATAGCCAAAGAGGATATTCCGAGAATTTTTGAAAAAGGCTACACGGGCTACAACGGCAGAGTTGAAAGAAAATCAACGGGAATAGGCTTATATCTTTGCCGCCGTGCCGCAAATAAACTTTCGCATAAGATTTCCGTAACTTCCTTAGCGGGGGAAGGCAGCACCTTTTATATTGATTTGAATACTTACAATCTTCAAGCCGAATAATATTACAAAAATGTCATATCAGAAAGCCGAAATGTAACGCAGTTGAATTGCGCTCGTTTCGGCTGTTTTGCTAAAATGTGGGCATCTGAAATTCGGGAGGAAATTTTAACTTGGCACTTTTATCGGTACAAAATTTAGGAAAAATCTACTCATCTCGTTTGGGCGGCAATCAGGTTACCGCCCTCGATAACGTTACGTTTACCGTTGAACATGGCGAATACGTTGCCATTATGGGCGAATCGGGCTCGGGCAAAACCACGCTTTTAAATATTCTTGCCGCGCTCGACAAACCCACAAGCGGCAACGTCGATTTGGACGGCAAAGTTCTTTCAAGCATCAGCGAAAAGGAAATAGCCGCTTTCCGTCGTGACAATCTCGGATTTGTTTTTCAGGAGTTTAACCTTTTAGATACGTTCACGTTAAAGGACAATATCTTTTTACCCCTCGTGCTTGCCAAAAAGAATTACGAAGAAATGGATAGGCGGCTTGCGTCTATTGCCTTGCAGCTCGGGATTAAGGATATACTTGAAAAATATCCCTATGAAGTATCGGGCGGGCAAAAGCAACGTGCGGCGGTTGCACGAGCGCTTATCACCCAGCCTAAACTTATTCTTGCGGACGAGCCTACTGGCGCACTTGATTCGCGTTCTACCGACAGTCTGTTAGACGTGTTCGAGACAATAAACAGGGGCGGGCAGACGGTCTTAATGGTAACGCATTCCACAAAAGCGGCAAGCCGTGCGGGAAGAATTTTGTTTATCAAAGACGGCAGACTCTTTCATCAACTCTATCGCGGCGACAGCACAAACGAACAGCTGTACTGCAAAATTTCCGACACCCTCACTTTAATTGCTACAGGGGGCAACGTAAATGACTAAGGGTTTTTATGCGCAGCTGTCCTTTAACAACTTAAAGAAGAACCGGAAAATTTATATACCGTATATCCTGACCTGTATCATAACGATTACAATGTTCTATATGATACATTCTTTATCTGTCAATCAAAGTATTGCTGCAATGCACGGCGGCAAAACGATACAGTCCACTCTGAACTTCGGAACGGTCATTGTGGGAATTTTTGCGGTTATATTTCTATTCTATACAAACAGCTTCGTTATCAAACGGCGAAAAAAGGAGTTCGGGCTTTATAACGTTCTCGGAATGGAAAAAAGGCATTTGGGAATTGTCCTGATATTTGAAACGCTGTATATTGCGCTTACCTCAATCATTCCCGGGTTGTCGTTCGGTGTTATTCTGGATAAGCTCATGTATCTGATAATAGCGCGTATTTTACACGCCGACTACGGCGCGACGTTTTTCCTTTCGTGGCAATCGATGCTGATAACGCTTGTATTGTTCGCCGTTATCTTTGTCTGCATATATCTTTTCTCGTTTATCCGTGTTCAGGTATCTCAACCGATAGAACTTTTAAAGAGCGAGAATGCAGGCGAAAAAGAGCCGAAAACGCGGCATATCATGGCGGGAATAGGCGCCGTATGCCTTGCGACAGGCTATGCCTGTGCGGTATTTACAAAGGACGCGGTTTCGGCTTTGGCGCTGTTTTTCATTGCTGTAATTCTTGTTATATTGGGAACGTATTTTTTATTCATAGCGGGAAGCATTGCACTTTTGAAGCTACTTAAAAAGAATAAAAAGTATTACTATAAGACAAACCACTTTACAAGCGTTTCGGGTATGACTTACCGTATGAAACAAAATTCCGTCGGGCTTGCAAGTATCTGTATTCTGTTTACAATGCTGCTTGTTACGATTTCCACAACCACGTCGTTTATGCTGGGCAGAAACGATATGATAGCGCAGAAATATCCGTATGACTTTACTGTGCAGGCAAGCGTTGCCCAAACCGCGGATAATAGCCTGATTGAAGATATCCGTACGTTGTTTGACAAAAACAACCTCGATATAAAAGAGGAAGCGGTTTGCAGATATCTGACCATATCCGCCAATCAAAACGGCAACGAGTTTTCTTTGCGGAAAGAGCATGCGGACAAGCCGTTAATTCTTATCGTGTTGACGGCGGACACCTATAACTCTATCACGGGGCAGAACAAAACGCTTGGCGGTAACGAAATTATAATTAACGAAGATAATTTTGAGTACGGCTATAATACCGTTGAGTTTTTAGATACGGAATATACGGTAAAGGAAAAGGTTGCTTCATTTGTCAAGGGCGGGTTTGAGTTAAACGGTATACCGAACGTAATTAGCGGGCTTTGGCTTTGCGTTATCGTTTCGGACGATACCGTACTCAATACGATTTATGACAGATACAGAAGCGAGCTTAAAGAAGAAGCAAACTCTATACAGCTCAGTTACGGCGCAGACGTCAAGGCGGATAAGCAAACGCAAATTACTTTTTTCGATACGCTTAACGAGATGTTGCGGGAAAAGAATTACAATGCGCGTGCATTGAGCCGGTCCGCGCAAGCCGACGAATATATGAGTATATACGGCGGACTTTTCTTTATCGGCGTATATCTCGGTCTTTTGTTCCTAATGGCAACGATACTGATAATCTACTACAAACAAATATCCGAGGGCTACGAGGATAAAAAGCGGTTTGAAATAATGCAAAAGGTAGGGATGAGTTATGCGGAAGTAAAGAGGTCAATCAACTCGCAAATACTTATCGTATTTTTCCTGCCGCTAATCATGGCGGGTATTCACGTTGCTTTTGCGTTCCCTATGATAAATTCGATAATGGGTTTGCTGGCGTTGGTCAATACGAAATTATTTGCACTTTGCACGCTCGGCTGTTTCGCCCTATTCTCGGTTGTTTATGTGGTGGTATATCTTTTGACTGCGAAGGTGTATTATCGGATAGTAAAGAACGGATAAACTAAAATATTAAAAGCCCCGACGAAAAAAGTCGGGGCTTTACTTTACACGGCGGGAAATTTCGTGTAATATAATTGATTTTTAAGTAACCGCGTGATATACTTTTAAAAACGTCTTTGCGGCATCACCGTGAAAAGGAAGAAAGGTATGAAAAAGTATTCAAACGTATTCGTCTTCGACCACCCGCTTATCAAGCACAAGGTAGCGATACTTCGCGATAAGCACACGGGTATGAAAGAGTTTCGTGAACTCGTTGAAGAAATTACGACGATGATGACTTACGAAAGTATGAGGGACGTGAAGCTCGTCCCCGTGCAGGTGGAAACCCCTTTGGAGACCACCACACAGTATAAAGTTCCCGAGGAGAGCGTGGCTATCGTGCCAATCTTACGCGCAGGTCTGGGAATGGTGAACGGCGTTCACAAGGTTTTCCCCACGGCGCGCGTCGGGCATATCGGAATGTACCGTGATGAGGAAACGCTTGAACCGCAGGAGTACTATTGCAAGCTTCCCGACGGCATTGAAAACAAGACCGTATTTTTGGTTGACCCCATGTTAGCAACCGGCGGCTCGGCGTGCGACGCTTTGGACGCACTCAAAAAGCGGGGCTGTAAAAACATTAAGTTTATGGCAATTATCGGTGCGCCCGAGGGCGTTTCCAGAGTTGCGGAAGCCCACCCCGACGTGCCCGTTTACGTTTCAACGCTTGACAGACAGCTCAACGAAAACGGTTATATTCTCCCCGGTCTCGGCGACGCGGGCGACAGGCTTTTCGGAACGAAGTGAAAAACTAAAGGAGACATTTTATGATAGAGGTGTCAGACAGAATAAAAGCAATAGCGCCCTCGATGACGCTTGCCATATCGGCAAAGGCGAACGAGCTGAAAGCGGCAGGGGTAAAGGTAATAAACTTCGGTATAGGCGAACCCGATTTCAAAACCCCCGAACATATCTGCGACGCGGCGAAGGACGCGCTGGATAAGGGATATACTAAATACGTTGCGGCTGCGGGACTGCCCGCGCTTAAAAAAGCAATTGCAAAAAAATTAAAAGACGAGAATGGGCTCGATTACGACCCCTCGCAGATTATCGTATCTAACGGCGCAAAGCACTCGATTTTCAACGCGGTTTATGCAGTAATAAATCCGGGCGACGGCGTGCTCATACCCAAGCCCTACTGGCTGACTTATCCCGAAGTTGTCAAAAGCTGCGGCGGCATACCCGAATACATTTACGCTACGCCCCGACACGGCTATAAGATAACGGCGGCGCAGTTGGAGGCGGCTATCCGTCCCAACACCAAAATGTTTATATTCAACAGCCCTTCCAACCCCACCGGCGCGGTGTATACCGAAAAGGAGATACGCGCCATTGCTGAGGTGTGTGTTGAACACAATATTGTTGTGCTTGCCGACGAGATTTACGAAAAGCTTATCTACGGCGGTGAAACGCATTTTTCAATTGCGCAGTGCTCCGAGGAAATGAAGGATTTGACGATAGTTATAAACGGCGTTTCCAAAAGCTACGCAATGACGGGTTGGAGACTCGGCTATCTTGCCTGCCCGCCAAACGTTGCCAAGGCAATATCATCGTTCCAAAGCCATTCCACTTCCAACGTAAATACCGTAACGCAGTACGCAACGCTTGCCGCGCTGGAAGGCGACCAGACCTCTATGCATGAGATGATTGCGGCTTTCGGCAGACGCAGATTAAAGATGCTTGAAAAGCTTGACGAAATGAAGGCGCTCGGGCTTGACTACGTAACGCCGCACGGCGCGTTTTACGTAATGCTTCTCTGCGACAATCTGTACGGCAAAACGTACAAGGGCAAAAAGATACGCGGCAGTATGGACGTTGCGGATATGCTGTTAGAGCATAAGCAGGTTGCAATAACCCCCGGCGTGTGCTTCGGCGACGACGACGCGGTAAGACTTTCCTATGCGCTTTCCACCGCCGATATGCTGGAAGGTTTAAACAGGATAGCTGAATTTGCCGCAGAATGTGAATAACACCGCAAAATTTCCGTGAAAAAATTTTGTCAAATCTATTGATATTCGGTTGAAAAACTGATAATATATAATAAACCTAAGTTTTAACACTTTGTAGGAGGCTATTTCATGATAAAAATTATTTACGGCGGAAAGGGTACGGGCAAGACCAAACAGCTCATCGACGTTGCAAACGAGAACGCGAAGGACGCAAAGGGTTTAAGCGTATTCATTACCGATAACAAAAGATGTATGTACGACGTCGCGCGCAACATTCGCTTTATTGACGTTGCCGACTGGAACGTAGCGGGCGAGGACGCGCTTTGCGGATTCGTAAAGGGCGTTGCGGCTTGCAACAGCGACCACGAATATATTTACATAGACGGCGTGGCGCGTATCTCCGGCAAGGACATAAAGGATTTGGCGGGTACGTTCTATATGCTTGACAAAATCTCCAACGAAAACGACATAACGGTTATACTTACGTGCAGCTGCGACAAGGAAGAGCTTCCCGATTTCGTGAAGAAATATATCTGATTAAATTGATGTATATGCGGCGGCACGCTCGTTTTTCGTGCTGCCGTTTTTTATTTGATAACCACCGAGGTAAAATATGAAGTTTATAAGTACGAGGGGCGGCGCAAAGGTTTCGGGTGCGCAGGCCATTGTGGAAGGGCTTTCGGAAAACGGCGGGCTTTACGTGCCCGAAAAGTTCCCGACTATTTCGCGTGATAAGCTTGAAGATATGCTTGAATTAAGCTATGCCGAGCGCGCCGCGCGCATACTTTCCGAATATCTTGACGAATACGACAAGGACGGACTTTTAGCGGCTTGCGAAGAAGCGTATTCCAAATTCGAGGGGGGAGACCCCGCGCCCTTGGTGCGCCTTGACGACGGGGTGTATATGCTCGAGCTATGGCACGGCCCCACGCTTGCGTTCAAGGATATGGCGCTGACGGTATTGCCCTACCTTCTCAAAAAGGGCTGTGAAATTTGCGGCATTAAGGAAAACATTTTGATATTAACCGCCACCTCGGGCGACACGGGCAAAGCCGCGCTCGAAGGATTTAAGGACGCGGACGGGGTGAAGATAATGGTGTTCTATCCCTCGGACGGTGTTTCCAAAATGCAGAAGCTGCAAATGTGCACACAGGACGGCTCCAACGTGAACGTGGTTGCGGTGAGAGGCAACTTCGACGACTGCCAGACGGCTGTAAAGGAAATCTTTGCGGATGAAGCTTTTGCGGCACAGCTCAAAGAAAAGGGCTATATCCTCTCGTCGGCAAATTCGATTAACTTCGGCAGACTTGCCCCGCAGATAGCATATTATTTTTCCGCTTATCTCGATTTGATTTCTTCCGAGCAGATTGAAATGGGCGAAGAAATTGACTTCACCGTTCCCACGGGCAACTTCGGCAACATACTTGCCGCTTACTATGCAAAGCGTATGGGATTACCTATAAGGCGTCTGCACTGCGCTTCCAACTCGAACAACGTTTTAACGGACTTTTTCAATACGGGCAAGTACGATATAAACCGTGAATTTATAAAGACGACTTCGCCCTCTATGGATATCTTAATTTCGTCAAATCTCGAAAGGCTTATATTCGAAGTTTCGGGCAGGGATGCTAAACTCACTGCAAGCCGAATGGCGGATTTAAAGAGTAACGGTTCATACTCATTAACCGCGACCGAGCTTGAAGAAATACAAAAGACCTTCGACGGCGGCTTTGCGGACGAGGAGGGCAGCGTTGAGGCTATGTACGACGTATTTATAGACGTCGGATACACAATGGACACTCACACGGGTTGCGCAATGAAGGTTGCGGTGGACTGGTTTGAAAAGCATAAAAAGGACGAAACGAAAATGGTAATCGTTTCGACGGCTAACCCCTATAAGTTCCCGCAGGACGTCCTGTACGCCGTAACCGGCAACGACGTCAAGGACAGCTTCAAGGGCATAAAGAGGTTGCACGCGGCGACCGCGATGGCTGTTCCCAAGTGTCTGAAAGAGCTCAGGGACAAGCCTCTGCGCTTCACAAAAACGTGCGACGGCAAAAAACTTTTCGAGGAAGTTCTAAATTTCGTCAACGAATAATAACATTCGACAAACTTCGACAATATAAGTGCAAATTAGTGTTTTTACGACGCTTCATATTTTTGCTAATATTTTAGCGGTGCGGTATAATATAACCGTTAAAAACTTTACGGGAGATAAAAAAATATGAAGTGCTTAGAAAAACCCCGTTTCTTTTCAGAAGCGGAAAACGAAAAACGTATCACAACGCGGGATATTCTCGAAGAGGTAAAGGTCGCAATAGACGAGCTTTTCGTCGGGGATATGGTTTTAACCGATAACGGAATTTTATATTCACCCTTAAACGGACAGAAATTTAAAATTAAAGTTTTAGAGATGTAATCGAACGGCAACCGCCGTGCGCAATTAAAGCGCACGGCGGTTTTAATATGTAAAACAAGTTTCTTGAGTATATCGTTTGACTTTATCATCATAAATTTGCTATACTTTTTTCAACCACACGAATCGAATAAAATACAATAATTACGGGCAAAATGCTTAGGCATTATGTACCTCTTTTTGCGCGTAGTTATTGTATAATACCGTTCAATTTGTGTGGTAACAAATCGGAGGTACTCGTGCAGGTGTGTTTCCGGTTTGGGAACACACTTTTTATTTTTAAAGGAGAAATTAAAACTATGCGCAAAAGATTTATTACCGCTTTAATTTTAGGCATTATAACCGTAATGTGTGCACTTTGCCTTACCGCCTGCAACGACGAAACACCCGTAGATGTTGCCGGCAAAACATTCGTATTCGTTTCAATAACCGGTGAATATCCTGAAACTACTTCCGATGAAGACAAAGCTATGTGGGATGAAAACTTTGAGGGAACGAACGAAGCCTATAAGGATACACTCAAATGGATTTTCGCAGAAGACGGAACGTTCCAACAGACTTATCCCGACGTTGACGATAAAGATATGCCCAGCGGCACGTACGTTCAGAACGGAAAAGTTATCGAATTAACTTGGAGTGACGACCCGCTTAAAAAAACCGAGGTGACCGTTTCGGGCAATAATATTATTTTTAAGAACGACGTTATCAATAGTGACGGTTCGATACTACTTACTCAGGTTCAGACCTTTAAATTACTTGAAGAATAATTTAATCGAACGGCAACCGCCGAAGCGCACTGCACTGCGCTTCGGCGGTTTTTATGTTGAAAATGTGATTAAATTAGCTTAGTTTGGTGATAGCTCATTAAAGCGCAAAAATACTTTGCATTTTTAAAAACGATATGTTATGATAAATACGTATAGGTATATTTATGGAAGAAAGAAAAAAAGTGCTTTATTCGGCGGTTCAGCCGACAAACGATTTGACTATCGGTAATTATATAGGCGCTATACAAAACTGGGTTAAACTGCAAAACGATTACGACTGCTATTTCGCCGTTGCGAATATGCACGCCATAACGGTGCGCCAGAACCCTGCCGAGCTTCGCCGCCGCACCGCGGATATGGCGGCGCTACTTATCGCCTGCGGCATCAATCCCGAAAACAGCGTTTTATACGTTCAGTCGCATGTGCCCGCCCACGCGGAGCTGTGCTGGACCTTAAACACCTTCACCTACGTGGGTGAAATGGAAAGAATGACGCAGTTTAAGGATAAGAGCAAAAAACACGCAGATAATATAAATATGGGGCTTATGGACTACCCCGTGCTTATGGCTGCCGATATCTTATTGTATCAGGCGGATTACGTCCCCGTGGGGCTTGACCAGCGCCAGCACGTGGAAATTGCGCGAGACATTGCACAGCGTTTCAACAACGTTTATTCGCCCACTTTCAAGATGCCGGAAGCGCTGTTTTTAAAAGTAGGCGCAAAGATATGCGACCTTTTGGACCCGACCAAGAAAATGTCCAAGTCGGCGGAAAATCCCAACGGCTCGGTATTTTTAAACGACGACAGGGATACTATTATCCGCAAGTTCAAGCGCGCGGTTACGGACAGCGGCTCGGAAGTTAGGTACGACCCCGAAAATAAGGCGGGCGTTTCAAACCTTTTATCTATATATTCGGTATTCTCGGGCAAGAGCATAGAGAAAGCGGAGGCGGATTTCGCGGGCAAGGGCTACGGCGAATTCAAGCTTGCCGTGGGTGAAGTAGTTGCGGACAAGCTTGCGCCCTTACAGGCGGAGTGGCAAAGATTGCTTGCCGACAAGGCGTATCTTGACGGAGTGTTGAAGTCGGGCGCAGAGCGCGCCGAACGCACGGCAAACAGAACGCTTGCCAAGGTATATAAAAAGGTTGGCTTTTACAGCTTAAAGGATTGAGATGTTCGGATATATCAGCCCCGACGCGCCCTACCTTTTCAAGAAGGACGAAACTTTATATAAAGCGCTGTACTGCGGACTGTGCAAGGGCATAGGCAAGGGCTGCGGACAGACGGCGCGAAGCGCTTTGACTTACGATATGGCTTTCGTCTCCGCGCTCGTTCATAATATCAACGGCGAGGACGTAAAAATAGAGAGGGCGCACTGCGCAATTCACTGGTTCAAAAAGCGCCCGATAGCCCGTCCCGACGACACCACCGTTGCGATAGGCTGCGTGAATACCGCGCTCGCTTACTATAAGCTTTGCGACGACAAGGCGGACGGCGACAGACGCGGAGTGCTTCGCCACCTTTATAAAAAGGGATTTAAAAAAACTTTAAAAAAACACCCGCAGGTTGCGGAAATTATAAAAAAGCAGACGGAAAGTCTTACCGCCCTTGAAAAAGCGGGGTGCGATATTATCGACGCGGTGTGCGAACCGACGGCTTTGATGATGTGCGAGCTTTCGGACTATCTTTTGGGTAACTACGCAAACGAGAACACCAAAAAGCTTTTTTACGCGCTGGGCAAGTGGGTGTATCTTATCGACGCTCTGGACGATTACGACAAGGACGTTAAGAAAAAGCGTTACAATGTTCTTTATAACGTGTACGGCGAACAGACGAGGTGCGCCGCCGTGGAAAAGGGCAGGGAGGAGCTGGAGTTTATCTTCGACAGCCTGTTTGCTTCCATGCGCGAGGCGCTGAGCGCTATACAATTTCACTTCAACCACGATTTAACGGACAATATCATCTTGCGCGGCATACCGCTTAAAACGCGCTCCGTATTCAACGGAGGCTGTGCAAACAAATCACGAGGAAATAAAAATGAACAAAAAAAATCTTGAAATTTTAGGACTGAGCGAAAACGCAACGGCAAGCGACGTCAAAGCTGCGTACGAGCGCCTCAGGGAAAGATATCTTGAAGAGCGCTTTCAGGACGGCGAGGTCGGCAACAACGCCGCGCGCATGCTCACTAAAATAGAAACCGCATATTCCGAGCTGTTAAGCGAAATAGGCGAAAATTCCGCAAGAAGCGACGGCGGCGATTTGTTTGAGCGCGTCGAGCAATATTTAAAGGACGGAAATATTCAGGACGCACAGCGCGTGCTCGACACCTTTAACGAGCGCGGCGGGCGTTGGCACTATTTACAAAGCGTGGTGTTTTACCGCAAGAACTGGATTAACGAGAGTAAGAAGCAGCTCGAAATAGCAATCCAGCTCGAACCCGACAACGCGAAATACAGGGAAGCGTACAGAAAGCTCAACGAAAAGATAAGCTACGACGCTAACCAGCAGAATGCAAGCGGACAGACCTATCAGGGGCAGACTATGAACTCCCAGGCGGACGATAGACAGATGGGCGGCAGCTTCTGCGCGAACTGCATTGAGTGTTGTTATCTGAATATGTGCATAAACTGCCTTTGCAACAGCTGTTGCCACTAACGCAAAATGAGTAAAAACAAGAACTCTAAATCCTTCGGCATTGCGCTGTCGGGAATATCCTGCGCGGTTGCATCGCTTGCGCTTGCCCTCGGAATATTGTCCGATTATCTTGTCGCTACGGGATACGTCATAGGCGTTACTGCGCTGATGGTGCCGCTTACCAAGCAGTTTTATAAAGGGGACTTTTTAGCCTACGTCGGCACGTGTATTCTTGCGGTCGTTCTGGGTGCGGCGGTTAAGTTCTGGAAGTTAGTTCCCTTTGCAATGTTTTTCGGTTTGCACCCGCTTATTAATGCGTTGCAGGTGCGTTACAAATTCAACAGGTGGCTCGCCCTGGTCATAAAGGCGGTATGGTTTGACTGTACGTTAATTGCCACATATTTTTTGGTTTACAACGGCGTGCTCGGCGGCGGAATATTCCCGCAGGAGCTATACGATATTGTAAATAAATATATATTCTTATTTATTTTTACGCTGGGAAGCGCACTGTTTTTCGTATACGATTATCTCATATTCAAGCTTCAAATCTTTATGAATATACTCGTTTTAAGAATTATTAAGTGAGAGTTATGGAAGAAGAAAATATTAAGGACGCGGCAGAGGGTGAAGACGTTGCCGACGAGTTCGTCGAAACCGACCCGCTCACCCGCGCGGAAAAACTGATTGCCGAGGACAAGCTCGACGAGGCGCAGGAAATACTGAACTCTATTACGGAAAAGTCGGGGGAATGGCACTACGTTCAGGCGCAGTTATACATAAAAAAGAACTGGACTAACGAGGCGCGCAAACAGCTTAAACGCGCCGTTAAAGCCGAGCCCGACAACGAAAAATATAAGGACGCGCTGGACGAGCTGCACCTGCGCGCAAAGAAGGGCAAACCGAATATGGCGATATCGGACGACGACAAAACGCTGTGTGCGCTGTGCTGTCTGGAATGTTCGTGCGAGGCCTGTGCCGAGGGAATTTGCGAAGGTATTTGCGGCGGCTGATGGTTAAATATGGAAAAGAATAAAATTTATAAAGGACTTGTCGAAGGGCTTGGGACCGGCGGCGAGGGAATAATTAAAACGGAAGGCACAACGGCGTTTGTGCCCTTTTGTCTTGAAGGGGAAGAAATATCCTTTAAGGCTTTAAAAGTCGACGGAAAAATCGCGTATGGTAAGGTGGAAAATATTATAGCGCCGTCGCCCTCGCGCGTGGCACCGCCTTGCCCCGTGTTCGGCAAATGCGGCGGGTGTGATTTACAGCACATGGACTATGCGGCGCAGCTCGCGTTCAAAAGACAGACTGTAAAATCCGCACTGTCAAAGATAGGCGGAATAAATTTTGAAGTGTCTGAAACTGTGCCGTGCGGTAAGGAATACCGCTACCGCAATAAACTCGCCTTGCCGATAGGAAATATAAACGGTGAAACTGTGTGCGGGTTTTACGGCTTGCGCAGTCACAGAATAGTGCCGACGGACGATTGTCTAATTCAGTCTGAGTGGGTAAAAAAAATAATTTCGGTGGTCAAAAAATACTCTGCCGTTTGCGGCGTTCCCGCATATGACGAGCTTACGGGCAAGGGGATTTTACGGCGCATAGTCGTAAGGGAAATTAAGGGCAAATACATATTCGCGCTGGTTGCGGCAAAGGCGGTAAACGCGGATTGTCTTATAAAAGAATTAGAAAAGGACTTCTCCGATTTTGCTTTTCTTTTGAATGTAAATCCGTCGTCGGGCAACGCTCTCTTTTCCGACGAATGGCGCGTCATAAAGGGACGCGGCTTTTTCGAAGCGGAGGAGTGCGGAATTAAATACAAGGCGGGTGCAAACACTTTTTTGCAGGTCAACGACGACGTCCGTGCCAAGTTATATGACGCGGTTCTGCGCGAGGTCGGCGAGGGGGACGCGGCGCTCGACTTGTACAGCGGAGGCGGTATGCTCACCGCAATGCTCGCAAAAAAGTGTAACCTTGCATACGGCGTCGAAGTGGTAAAGGAAGCTTCACTCTGCGCCGAAGAACTCAAAACGGCGAACGGGCTTGACGGCAAGATGTTCAATATCTGCGGCAAGGTTGAAGATGAGATTGACAGGGTATTATCTTTGACTTTCGGCAAACGCCGCGTAATAGTCTGCGACCCGCCGAGGAAGGGAATGGAGCGCAGCGCGGTAAAGGCGATAGTGTCCGCTAAGCCCGAAAAGATAATTTTAGTTTCGTGCAATCCCGCAACGCTTGCGCGCGACCTGGGACTTATTTTAGGAACGCTTGAAGAAAGGGACGGCGCGCTTGTAAAAACCAATACGGCAAGCGGCGAATACTTAGTTGAAAGCATAACGCCCTTTGATATGTTCCCGCAAACCAAACACGTCGAGACGTTGGTAGTCCTTTCCCACAAAAAACCGGACGGACATATCAACGTAAAAGTTGAGTTTGGCGAAGAGGTAGGGCAGGTATCTTTAAAAGATGTTGCCAAACGAGCAGAAGAGCGCAAGCCGAAAGAGAAAGTAACTTATAAAATGATACAAGAGTATATCGAACAAACCTACGGCTTAAAAGTCCATACGGCATACATCGCCGAAGTCAAACGAGATTTAGGTTTGCCAATGTACGATGCCCCCAACGCTGTTGAAGAACTAAAACGCTCTCGCTCTCATCCAATACCCAAAATGGTTAATGCGATAAAAGTAGCATTAAAGCATTTTGAAATAATAGATTGAATGCTATGATATTTAAGAAAGATACGAACCGTAATAAAAAAACGGCTCGTATCTTTTGTCGCAAACGATTATTTTGGGGTAGAATTTAATTTATAATATATCACTAATTTTACATATTTTTATAAGCATTTTTTATTTTGAAGTATTCAATATTGTCTTGCTAATTGTTCTTGTGGTTCCGTTTTTTGTGCGAATTATATGATTGATGTCAAATAATAACCCGTAGGGTTCGATAACATGTAATGATTATCACAAAAACATGCCGCATATCCAACAATCTTCAAGAAAATTATTCAGTCATTACGCTCGGTTGTGCGAAATATGCTTAAGTTAAGCAAAAGTTGACTTATCACGGAGAATAATAAAATAAACACTTGTAATTTAACAATTTATTTGATATAATAAATGAGTCAAACAGAGGACAATATGGTAGGGATAATAGCCAATCATATCTTGAATGAATTATGAAAGACTTATTAAAAAACACGTTCAATAACGAAGCTGAAATTTACGATTTAACAACTCAATACCTGCTTTTGAACTATGATTTCTTTTTAAGACAGGCAGTTGAAAAAATATCGAAACCTTTCGACGCTTCTTTTACTATTCTTGACCTTGGTTGTGGGACAGGGAATTTGATTAAGTTAATAAGAGAAACCTACCCTAATGCTGTAATTTATGCGTTGGATTATTCCACGCCCATGATTGATAAAGCAGTTGAAAAAGAAATCAAAGATGTTAAGTTTATTCAGTGCGATATGTTTGATATTGCAAGCGAACACCTACCCTTATTTGATGTTATAATTTCATCGTACGTTTTTCATAATTTCACATCAATTAATGATCACCGACTTATTTTCAATCTAATCAATGAACACTTAGCAGTAAAAGGTAAATTGATTCTGCTTGATTTAATTGATTTGGCTGATGTTGAAAAAGAAAAAAATTATGAGTCAAGTCTAACAGCTTCTATGCGAGAGCATGGTCTTAAGGATGAAGAAATAATAAAATGGATGGGAATTTTAAAAGTTGAGGATGCCCCGCTTACGGTTGATTTAACTACATCTATTTTGTCGGAAAACAATTTCGAAAGTATCACGATAAATCTATACGAGAAATGTGGCTGCGCTATATTTGTTGCTGATAAAATAACGGATGTTGTACTTCTAAAATCGGAGCTGTTGTTTTTGGGGCTTCGTGAAAATGACATTGTTAAACAAATTTACCTAATTCAAAATCCGAATGATATTTGGAAGACAGGCAACAATGGAGTCTTTTTATCTGTAATGGGATTAGATGCTTTGTTGAGCATCAATCATAAAGCGAACAAAGAATCTCCCTATGAAATTGTAAAGCAAGGTATAAACTATGCTTTAATGAAAAACCATGTTGTTGTTACTACTGATATTTCTATCTTGCCAATCCCAGAATGGTATTATACACCAGTGGGCGACTTTGATTTTTCAAAGTATTTTGTTTTTGAAGGGCGACATTTTTTGCATTTGGCGTATAAAGGCTGTGCTTTTTCCCTAAAAGATAAATGCAAATTTTGTTCTACCAAAAGACGAACGAGCGGAACGGACAATTCTCCAGATAAAATAGTAACGGCATTTAAATTGGCGCATAAAAAAATGAGCGCAGATATTCAAATTTGTTTGGGGGGCGGCACCTATATACCATTTAGCGAAAATGTTCAATATTTCTTTGAGATAATCCAAGGGATAAGATCAATTGACTCTAAAATTCCAGTATGGGTTGAATGTATTCCACCTACAATTGAAGAAATTGATAAGCTAATTGATGCAGGTGCTACAGCGTTTGGATTCAATATAGAGATTTGGAATCAAGAGCTTCGAGAGCGGATTTGTCCAGGCAAAAGCCAGGTCTCATTAGATGAATATTTGAATGCAATGAAGCATGTGATTAACAGACTAGGGCCGAATCGAGTAGGATCATGTATAATAGTAGGTCTAGACAGTTATGATAGTGTTGTGGATGCGATTGATGCGCTGACGGATATTGGTGTTGAACCTTGTATCTTACCTTACAAAAAATATAATAGGACAAATCTTGGGGCATATGAAATCCCTGAAGGCTACCAACACGATTTTATAAATCTAAGTTACTATGCGGCAAAAAAAGCATATGAGAAAAACGTTATATTTGATGATAATCAAGGATGCTTGAGTTGTGCTTGTTGTACAATAATGCATGATATACAATCAAAAATAAAGAAAGGAGAAATTTTATGAAAAAAATTGCGATTTTAGAAAGGACTAACTTTTCAGGACGTCAGATGCAAGAGCTGAAAGCTCATTTTATAGTTGATACGTTTGATAATCTGTCTCAAGAGGAGGCCAATAAAATTGCACCAGCTTATGATGTTGTAATTGTTAATTGGTTGGATCCCACTCCGTTTCTTCTAAAAATGAAAAAAGGTTCGTTAGTTGCACTTCTTTCAACTGGATATGGTTGGATAACAAATTTGAAAGAGGCGCATGATAAAGGTGTTTTCGTTGCGAACATTCCCGGATATTCCACAGAGGCAGTCGCTGAGCATTTGCTTGCTTTATTGCTGGGGATTACTAAAAATATTTTTCCGACATTAAATAAGCAAGATAATCATTCTGTTGGAGTTGAACTAAGTGGTAAAACGATAGGAATAATAGGGTTAGGAAATATTGGCTATAGGTTTGCAGAGATTTGTAATTTTTTTGGCGCAAATGTAATTACTTACAATCGTCATCAGAAAAATACACCATTAGCGCAAGATGTATCTTTGGATGAACTTCTTAAAAAAAGCGATATTATCTGTGTTTCTTGTTCTGTAAACGAAAGCTCTAAAAATCTAATTAATAGCAAAAATATTGCATCGATAAAGAAAGGTGCCATACTTATAGGCTCTACATGGGGTATTATATCTGAGGATGCTTTAATCTCAGGAATAGAAAAAGGAAATATTGGGGCTATTGCATTTGACGCCGCTTTGGAAGCGAACGATGAGAAGATTGAAAACCTCATAGGTGACAAAATTTATCTTACCCCGCATATTGCATATAATACAGAAGAATCTGAGCAACGACAATTGGATATTTGTGTAGAAAATATTATTTCATTTATCAATGGTAATGGAAAAAATATAGTAAATTAAACACCCGAGGACATCACAATGGAGAAAAACAATTCAGGGAAAGCGCAAGAGGTCAACGAAGAGCAGCAGCGCGCAGGGAAAGCACTTCCAATAATAAAAAAATGGGCTCCTGCTATAATTAGTGGTATATTTTCTATCGCAGTTCCTCTAATTGTGAACATAACGATGAATTATTTGAGCCCGATTTGGCAAGTCATTGTTATTGCAATAGCGGTTAGTGCATTCTTAATTATTTCTGGAGGTTGCTGGATTGTAACGGCAGTATGTGAAGCTAGGGCGGCGGGAAGAGATGCCTATGATCAGACACAAAAGGATATTGCGAAAGCTACAAATGTTCTTGATAAAGCAATAACAGCTTTAACGGAACAAAGCGGTAATTGTCATAAATATGCCATTTCGCAATCTATTATAAATGGACAAAAAGTGAAGGAAATGGAGGGCTCGGTTCCCGCAAATGGAAATATATTTATACAATCATCAGCATTTTATTTGGAGAGCAAAGATGCGACCGAGGAGGAAAGTTTAAAACCAATCGTTATTTCTAACTTTCAAAAAGGAATAAAATATCATTATTTAATTCCAAACACGCAGAAAGAAATAGATGACTTTTGTGCTCTGGTGTCTGATTGGTATTCCGAGTATTGTGATTTTTTATTCAATAAGGATCGCTGTAAACAATTATTTAAGAAAAGTAAAAATAGTGAGTGGGAATCATATTATTGCAACTTAATTAAATTAAGCAAAGAAGCGCACGATGCAAATAATACTGGAACGATTGAGGAACTAAAAAGTGAATGTCTTAAACATTTTTTGACATTATTATCTGTTCATTGTTCTGCAGATGATTTGTTCTATGTAACGGTGGCGCTGTATGAAAAAGGTAAAAATGATTATGATGCAATAGTAAAATTACCTACAGAAAAAGATGAAAAAACAAAGAAAATACCTTATACAGCTTACCAAATTCCTGAGAATGAGGAGGCGGCTTTTGGCTCATTTAGGCAGAGGTTTATTAATTTGTTTGTAGATGATACAAGTGGAAGAGCAGAGTCTCCGATAACACAAAATGCTGAATTAAGTGCGAACTGGAACTCAATTGAAGTTAAGTATTGGTTCAATTTAAAAATAAAATAAGGAAAAAATGATGATAGAATATATTCCTTGGTCAAAAAAAGTATTAAATAATTCGATAGAATTACAAAAGCGAGGAGGTATCCCCACACTTGATTTGGAATTAACGGCGAAATGTTCGGGAGCATGCTGTATCTATTGTGATTCAAAGCCTGATGTATCGGCATGTGGTATGCTAAATGAAACAAAATATCCCGAAATAGAAAAACTCATTCTTGATTCTAAAAAGAAAGGACTTGAGTGGATTTATACTTGCGGGCTTGGAGAACCTTTAGAGGATGGCAAGTTTTGGGATATGATTCATTTGCTTAAAGCAAATGGTATTAAGCTCTCAATGTTTTCGAACGGAATTTTTATTAAAAATATTCATATAGCTAAAGAACTTAAAGAGCATGGCGTACATATTATTCTTAAAATGGACACGTTTGACAGTAATAAATTTGACACCATTCTTGGAAGAAAAGGTGCATCAAGTCAGGTTTATGCTGCACGTGATTTGTTGTTGGAAGCAGGATATGCAGGCAAGCACGATTATACAGATTTAGCATTTTCAATTGTGCCCACAAGTCTTTCAATAGATGGTATTCCTGCCGTCATAGATTTTGCCAAAAAGCATGGTGTATTTGCCTCTGTTGGCGAGCTTGAACAAGCAGGTGAAGTTGTCAATAAAAACCTAACTGGAACTCTTGGAATTCAGGAAGAAACAGTCAAACACTTAAAAGCTATCGCAGATGCATATATTGAAGGAAATTATATGCGACCTATATGCCCTTGCATTTTAACAGGATTGCATATAGATAATTTAGGTAATTGTTTAGTCGATGAAGATACTGGATTGAACTGTAAATGGTTTTTATTGCAAGACCCTCGCACCGTTTCTCTTGGCAATATCTATGATAATACAGCTGAAGAACTAATTAAAAAAGTAACAGTGTATAGAAAGATGTGTTTTGATACTAAGAAAGTTCAAATTGAACGAGCATTCAATGTGTCATATGTATTTGGCGGTTGTGGCGGTAATCCAAAAGATATAATTGCTTTGGTTAAGCAAATGATATGAGAAATAAAAGAGTTACAATTATTGGGGCAGGATTGGCGGGCTCAGAAGCTGCATTGTTGCTCTCAAAACATGGTTTTCAAGTTGATTTATACGATCCTAAACCAGTCGAGTTATTACCGGCATACGAATTAGATTCGTATGCCGAATTGGTATGCAATAACTCTTTTGGGTTAATGCGGGGTGACACACCGCTAGGTTTGTTAAGATGTGAATTGAACTTTTTGAATAGTGAATTGGTTCATATCGCAAATGCGTGTCGCATATCAGATGAGAAGTATTTTGCAATAGATAAAAAAGCATTTTCTAATGCTGTAACAGAGGCATTGCAAAAAAACGGTGTGCGGATTCACGAAGAGTTGGTTGAAACATTGCCTAAAAGCAGACCTCTCATTGTTGCAACGGGCCCATTAACAGGAAATAGATTAGTAGAAGATATTGCTGATAGATTTAAAATCAGCGGCTATCACTTTGCTGATGCGAGCAGCCCTGTTGTAGATATTACATCAATAAACTTGCGCGATTCACACGTCGTGAAGTTGAGTGATGATTTGTACGGCGTGATTATTCCCGATACTGTCTTTAATGCTTTCGAACACGATTTATCAACAGCAAAAATAAGTCATGAGCATGCTGTTGACAGCCCTATTGTTCAATATGAGAAGAGTCACTCTATAGAGCAATTGGCGAAATATAAGGATGGTTCTCTTAAAGGTCGTTTTGTGCATCCATATTTTAATGAGAACATTCTCTTGATGAGGCGAGAAGCGGCTTTGACAAGTGGATTTATCTTAGTGGGATGTATGACCGCAATGTTACATTCTGAGCAGAAACGAATTTTTTCAATGTTGCCTGGATTTCAGAATTGTAAAATTATAAAATACGGCAGAATGCACAGAAATACATATTTTGATTCACCGCAATTTCTTGATCATTTCTATAAGACAAAGAAAGATGATATTTATATTATTGGGCAATTGTCTGGTGTGGACGGATACCTTCCGGCTATATCCAGTGGTTTTATAGCCGCATATAGAATAATCAATGGTGAAAATGCATTATGTTTCCCTACAAACACGATGGTAGGAGCTTTAGCAAATTATGTATCGAATGAAGAAGTGGTTGATTTTCAACCGATGTGTGCCTCTTTTTCATTGCTATCAGAAAATTATGCGGATTATAAGGCGTCACTTAAAAACTTTATCCTTTAGGCAGTCAGTGCTCAACTATTTTCAAATGAAAATCTCTCGAATATGCAATATGAAAGATTTTTGTGTATCCTATTCGCATAGTTTGGCAATCAATTTATATAAGCTTTAGTCAGTTATTTCTTTATACGGAATAGCCGATTTTGTTAATAATTCACAGATGGCAGATTTACGGTCGCTTGTCTTTGTTACAATTAAAGAGTTGTAAGTGCGCATTCCAGTATTACTTGTGAGGAGGTATTACTTTCGAAAGCGATGTTTGACGATAAATGTAAAAGCTAAGGAAGTAGAGTATATTGTCTTACTTCGGGGCAAGCATGGCAGGAAGAATTTCTAGAATATATCATGCAAAACCGTGAAGATAATGCGGACTTGAAAGAGTGGTTTATAAACTTAAGCCCGTATTACAAAGAACGAAAAGAGTAAACTTTCGGACAACTGAATACAAACAAGTAAAGGGAAGTTAGATATCTGGCTTCCTTTTTTGTATGTAGAAAACAAAAATATTTTTATCAGACCGCCAAGTTTCGGCTATTTCAACCGCTATATAGTGAGAGGCTTATTAAAATTTTTTTATCAAGCCCCGAATTCTTGTCCGTTTTAACCGCTTTATTATAAGGGGTATTTTTTATTTACAATGAGAAGCAATAATTTTTTTAAAATGGTTGTAAAACAAGCCTGCTAATTGCCTACCACTTGTAAGATGGAAAAAATGAAAGTTTAGTGAAAGTTGTTGCTAAACTATTAACTTTTACAAATTCGTGTCCTTGGTATATTAGAGAGGTTTATTAAATTTACAAAATTTTTTTGTGAAAACCCGATTTTTTGCTCGTTTTAACCGCTTTATTATGGAGAGTGTTTTTTTGCTCTTAAAGGAGGTGATTTATATGCGCTATAAATCGACTTGCAGGAAGTCGTAAAACTCTTGCTTAATCCACTTTAAAGAAGAGGAAGAAATGGGATTTTTCCCAGAAAAAAGGTAGGCAGGATAAGGAAAGTGGGCAGAAAGCCAACTTTCGAGGTTAAAAGCGGGAAACCCGCTTTTGTAGTGTCAGTCGACACAAAGGAGATAAATATTTGAAAGAAAAAAGAAACTTTATAGGCGTAGAAAAACATATCCGCATAACAGATGTGGAAATAGGTAAACAGATAGAAAGTATAATGGAACTTCCGGAATATAAAAGCTTCAACAAAGTTATAACCGAGGCGTTGTTCTACGGTGTGCCGATGTTGTGTGAAAAACTATTCGGTGAAGTAAGGCTTGAGGATGCTGCGCCGTATATTCCGCCCATAAAGTCAAACGAATTGGAAGATAAGCATTTTCGGGTAATGATACAGCTCTTAAAAGAGACTGTTATGAACGTGGTTATAAATAAGTCTATTCTATCATCACTATTCCACGCAAAGGAATTTGATAACAAAGGCTTGCGCATAGACAATGAGATGTTTACTAACGGACTTATGAGTGATACGCCTGATTATCTTTATGATTTTGAAATAGATAGTATAAAGAAAATGCAGCGAGAAAGATAAGTCGTATTAACATTCGTAAAACGCTTGACTCATTCCATACCTTACGTTATAATAAAAATATAAAGTCGTATTTATACGGCGCAATATTTTCGGAGGAATTGATATGGAAAAGACAAGAGCAATAAAGGACAAGCGTTACGAGGAAAAGCACAAAGCAGAAAGAAAGGCAAAGTGTATGGTATGGGGAACGAGCGTACAGAGAGAGAAAGCCGAACAGATTAACTATTTTTTAAAGAGATACGGCTACACAAAGGTACAGCTAATAGAGGCGGGCTATAAAGCCTTATTAGACGATGCTGCCGAACACGACATTGACCTTGCCAAGATAATGGACGGCTACGACGATTTTTTCGGTTTTGAGTTGGAGCAAATGAAAAAGAAAACCGAGTAACTTAAATTTTATCGCAAAAGGAGGAAAATGCGATGGAAAGAGAACATAGTATTCAAAGCTATAAGGATGCGGAATAATTCCGACAGCGCATCCGAATAAGGATACTTGATTACTAACCAAAACAACAATAAAGAAAAAGAAAATTTTAATGCGTTCATCGATATGATGGCGCAATTAATTCAGAAGTACGGACAAAGCGTATTAAATGATACAGTAACCGAAACGGAGGAAGAAAATGAACAGAGAAGGTAAAAGATGTTTTTTGTATTCAAGAGTAAGTACCGAAATGCAAGTAGAGGGGTATAGTCTTGAAGCGCAGAAAAACTGCTTGAAGAAATTTGCCGAGCGGGAAGAAATGCAGATAGTTGATTACTATGAAGATGCAGGCAAATCGGGCAAGTCGATAGAAGGACGTCCCGCTTTCAAGAAAATGCTTTCCGATATAGAAAGCGGACAAAGCGTGGACTATATTCTCGTTTATAAGCTTTCTCGTTTCGGAAGAAATGCTGCGGATATTCTCAATTCGTTAGAGTTAATTCAGACTTACGATGTAAACCTGATTTGCATTGAAGAGGGAATAGATTCTTCGCAGACAAGCGGAAAACTTTTGATATCTGTTTTATCCGCAGTTGCTGAAATCGAACGTGAAAATATTCTTGAACAAACAATGAACGGGCGCAGGGAAAAGGCTCGTCAGGGTTTGTGGAACGGCGGTCCCGCACCGTACGGCTATTCTTTGAAAGACAACAAACTTTACATAAACGAAGATGAGGCGGAGTTGGTCCGCCTCATCTATGATAAGTATGTAAACACTACAATAGGGTATTCCGGTATTGCAAAATATCTTAACTTGCAGGGGATAAAAAAAGTTGTGCGCACTGACAGAATGATTGAGGAGTGGAGTGCGCATTTTATAAATCTGATTTTAGAAAATCCCGTGTATTGCGGTAAAATCGCTTACGGCAGGAGGACGCTTGAAAAAGTCAAAGGAAAGAAGAATGAATATAAGCGAATAAATGCCGCCGATTATATTACGGTTGACGGTTTACATGAACCGCTTGTGAGTGAAGAGATTTGGAATAAAGCGCAGGAGAAAAGACAGTCAACAGGCAAGAAGTTTGCGTCAAAATACGGTAAAGACAGAACGCATTTATTGACGGGTTTGTTAAAGTGTCCCGTGTGCGGAGGTCCGATGTATGCTAACCGTCATTGTTGGACGAAGAAAGACGGAACATATAAGGAAGTCGGCTATTACGTTTGCGGAAAGAACAAACACGACAGAGGAAAGTTCTGCGATTATAAGGCGGACTTAAAGAAGAGCGTAATCGAGCCGCTTGTGATAGAAGCGGTAAAGGAAATCGTAAGCGAAAAATATTTTGCTCAGGCGATTAAGGACAGAATCGGAAGTATCGGCAAAAATGACGATATCGACAAGGAAATAAGAAACTTCGAAAATAGGCTTAACGAGATTGAGCTGAATAAAACAAGATTGGAAAAGGAAATAGATACGTTGCCTTTTGATGCTAAGTTCCGTGACAGAAAGTTGCACGATATGAATTTACGCCTTGACGGAATGTACGAAACGATTGTCGAGATGGAAGAACTGATTGCCGACGCAAACTTGCGCAAAAAAGCTATGGAAGAAGAGGCAATAACGTTAGAGAACATTTACAAAATTCTATTGAACTTTTCCGAGCTTTTTGATATAATAGATGAGGACGAGCAGAAGAATCTTTTAACTTATCTGATAAAAGAAATACAGCTCAACCCGCATTGGGAGAACAAATCGCCTTTAAAGTGGATAGAGTTCAACTTTCCTATTTATCGGAACGGCGAGGAAGTCAGGAAAATTTTGTGCGAAGAGAATCCCAATGTCGAGACATTGGTTGTCCTTTCTAAAAAATATTAAAGCGTGGAAACGGAGTAATGGCTATCACAATAAATATTTATTATAGCGGCGAAGGCGGGAACGCAAAAAAATTTGCGGAGGAAATGATTTCAAGCGGTACAGTTAAAGATATCCGCGCGGAAGACGGGAATATAAGATACGAATATTTCTTTCCGATGGACGACAAAGAAACCGTGCTTTTAATAGACAGTTGGAAGGACCAGTCTTCGCTCGATAAGCACCACGCTTCGCCTATGATGACTAAGATAATCGAGCTGCGCGATAAATACGATTTGCATATGAAAGTCGAGCGGTACGTATCCGACGAATCGGGCGTGCCGTCAACCGATGAAAAATTTATCAGATAACGAAAAAGAGGAGCCGTCGGCTCCTCTTTTTTAATCGTTTAGCTCATTCTTTAATTTTTTAATCTTCACGTTTGCCATTACTATCATAAAGATGCCGATAGCAACGGTCAGCGCACAAACCACCGCGCCGGTTACGGCGTTCATCAAAGCCGAATTCAAGGACGTATCACCGTAGTTAAACTCACGGAACATAGCCGTTTGCAGGGCAAGAATGGAAACCAAAGCGTCGGCAAGGTTAATATTTCTTGAAGCCCTTACAGTCATTTCATCCGTCTTGTGCGCTTTAATAAAATTTATAGAAGAAGTTATGATTTTATAAAAAGCGTATATGGCGTAAACGTAAATCATTATGCCCGAATGTTCAAAAGCTACGTCTTCACTTACCATTTGCAAAACGGCAAACGAAAGACATATAGGGAGCAATAACAAAAGTATTCCGCATTTACCGTAAACTTTTATATCACGCATATTCGTTTGCGTTTCGGGCTGTCCGCTTTGGACGGCTTTTCTTCTTTTAGTATGATACAGTAAAATGCTGCCCCGCAAAATAATGAGTACTAAATAATAAGCCGCCAATGCTCCGAACCAAATCGCAGTAGTGGAAGCAACGTTCGGTGAAAAAACCATGCCCAAAGCTATTGCGCCGTTATATACGGCAAAGGCGGTGGTTATAGCAAACGAGCCGATAGAAAAGGTTATAGTGCGGAAGCCGTAACTATGGAACAGTTTATTCCAGAACTTATGATTTTCAGCCCATTTCAGAATTTTGGCTTTAACCTCGTTTTTAATGCGGAATACGCCGTAAATGAAATATGCGGCGGCAACGCCCCCGATACCTAGCAGCGCGAATCCCAAATAAACGTTGCCCGTAATACCGCCGGGGACAAGAAAAAGCGTACCTGTAACGATTGCGGCCAACGCAATTACAGCTATAAAAATTAAAAACGCTACGGGTGGATTTTTTAAGAAGTCGAGAAGTTTTTTCATAGCTTTTTTACTCTTTATAACTTAGTGGTCTTACGCAGAAAGTTATTATTTCGCAGATAAACAAAATATCGTCTTCGCAGTCGTGGCGCACCCACTCGTTAATAATCGCGTCTAAGCCTTTCAAAAAATATTTTTGCATATAGTAGATGAGTTTTTTGTCAGTTACGCCGTGCTTTGCATAAATGGGGACAAACAAATTATCAATCATATAATCGTCCATATTGTTTGTTTCAAACGTATGGGCATTTTCGGCGTATATCCTGTAAAGCCTTTTGTGGCTTTGTATATATTTGAGGTACGGCAACAAATATTTGGGCGTTGCGAAGTTCAAATCGTCCTTACTTAAATTCCGCATATCATTTAAGTCTACTGGGTTATCGAAAGTGCACTCGCTTAAAAAGTCGCCTATCATAGCTTCGTGAGTTTCTCTTAATAAGTCGTAAGTATTGTCGTAGTGCGCGTAGAAAGTTGAGCGGTTTACGCCTGCTTGATTGCAAATATCCATAATACTTATATCTGCAAACTCATTATTTTCCAGCAAGGTTACAAGCGCGCCTTGCATTTTTTTTGCCGCATTATTGAATTTGGATTCAGACCTGTTCATGATTATATTATAGCAATAAAATTTTAAAATATCAATCAGAAACCAACATTTTTCGGTTTTTATGTTGTGGTGTTTTTGGAAAATGCGGGCTAAACTATAAGTGTAATCAGGCAGGAGTGAAAAAATGGAAAAAAATGAAAACACGGCTTTGACCGAAAAAGATTTTAACGAATTTTTATCTGCAACGGGCAATGAACAATGGAAAATATTACTTGCCCACGCCGAAAGAAATAAAAAAATTATTCAGATAAGGAGAATAAAAACAATGGAACAGAACACAAATCAAAGTTACGAGGAAATCAGCAAACAGTTTGAAGAATTTTGCCAGACCAAAGGCATAGCCGCAAAATTCAAGGTCGCATTTGCTAATATGGCGGAAAACACCCGCAAGCAGAGAGAAGCCGACAAAGCTCATTTTGAAGAAGTCAAGCGTCAATCGGCGGAAGCTAATCCCGAATTTACGGAGCTTTTACACACCAAAGGCTTTAAGGCAAAAGTGAAGCTCTTCATAGAAAATATCAAAAAAGGTGCAAAAGAAAGTAACGAAAAAGTCCGCAAGCAGATAGAAGCGTCAAAACACGGCGTGCCTTCCGTTTCTGTTCGCACTTATTCGGCGGAAGAGCTTGCTCGTGAGTTCAACGAGTTCTTAAAGGCAAAAGGGCTTGACGGATATGCTGTCGAAGTTACGGGCGGTGATGATAATGACTGAACTTGAAAAAGCCTTATCGGGCGAAAACTTTAACCGCAGAGATGCCGAAGTCGTAGCCTTTCAAGCTAAGGTTAAAGAGCTTTTGTATGACTTCAACCATGCAAGACCGAATGACCCCAAACGCACGGAAATCATCAAAGAGCTTGTTACGGGATACAATCAATACGTTTTTATCGAGGACGGTTTTAAGTGTGTGTTCGGGAAGAATATCCACTTTCAGGGGACGGCAATGATAAATTTTAACTGCACGTTTCTTGATAGCAACATTATTACGATAGGGCATTGCGCGCTTATCGGTCCGAACTGTAACATAATCTGCACAAATCATACGCTTGACGCAGACGAGCGGCTTAAAGGCGGCTTTTGCGATAAACCCGTTACTATCGGCGCAAAAACCTGGCTTGGCGCAAACGTAACCGTTTTGCCGGGCGTAACGATAGGCGAGGGTGCAGTAATTGGCGCAGGCTCGGTTGTAACGAAAGATATTCCGCCCTACACGGTTGCGGTAGGAAATCCTGCAAGAGTTGTAAAAGAAATTCCGCATAAATAATTTACGGAGCACCTATGAAAAAGAAAATCATAGTCAACGAATACAATAAACAGGTGGAACGGGAAATAAATTATATTCCGTTCCGCTATATTGTTGCGATATTTCTCGTTGCAATAGAAACGCTTGCCGTTATCGCGGTAATGTCGTTTATTACGATATATGTGCCGTATTTCTACTTTGCCGTAGTATTGACACAGTTCGGCGTTGCTATATCAATTATAAACCGCAAAGATAATCCCGACTACAAGCTGCCGTGGCTGTTCTTTGTTATGCTTATTCCAATTGTCGGCTTTATGCTTTACTTTATGTTCTATTCGCGTAAGCTGAATAAAAAGCAAATTAAAAGACTGGAGCGGCTTATAAAACAGCGCGTAAGCAAGGACGATACGGCGGAGCTGTCAAAGGTATGTTCCGAAAATGAAATTGTCGGTTCGCAAGCGGTTATGCTTAATAAGCTGTCCGATTCGCATATTTACGGCAAAACGGATATTCGATATTTCCCGCTCGGTGAAGAACTGTTTGCCGCTATGGTTGAGGACTTGAAGAGTGCCGAAAGATTTATCTTTATGGAATACTTCATTATAGAGGGCGGCTTATTCTGGAACACGATTTTAGAGATACTTAAAGAGAAAGCGAAAAGCGGCGTTGAAGTGCGCGTTGTCTATGACGACATAGGCTGTATGATGACTTTGCCCGGCAATTATCACAAGCAGCTTAAAAAGTTCGGGATAAAGGCAGTTCCGTTTGCTCGCCTTCGCGGACAAGCCAACAACGAATTTAACAACCGCAGCCATAGAAAGATAACGGTTATTGACGGAAAAGTCGGCTATACCGGCGGGGTAAATATTGCCGACGAATACATAAACCGCATTGAACGCTTCGGGCACTGGAAGGACGTGGGGCTACGTTTACAGGGCGAATAGGTGAACGAGTTGACACAGCTGTTTTTAATAGATTACGGCTTGAACGACAAAAGAGCCGACGACAGTTTTGCCGATTATTACGGCTATGAAAAGTGTGAACAGGACGGTTATTGCATACCGTTCGGCGACGGCCCTAAACCTATGTATGACAGGCAGGTTGCAAAGTCGGTTATTATGAATATGCTGGGTCAGGCAAAGCGTTACGTTTATATAACAACGCCCTATCTTATCATAGACAACGAACTTATTGAAGCGATTGAACACGCCGCTATACGCGGAATAGACGTCCGTATTATTACGCCGCATATCCCCGATAAAAAGCTCGTTTTTCTTATGACGCGCAGTCATTACAACAGGCTTATGCGGGTAGGCGTTAAGATTTACGAATACGAAAGCGGATTTGTTCACGCAAAGGTTTACCTTTCCGACGACGAAACGGCTATGGTAGGCACTGTCAATATGGATTACCGCTCGCTCGTTCATCACTTTGAAAACGGCGTATGGATATACAATCATAAAGTTTTAGAAGATATAAAACGCGATTTTCTCGAGACGCAGGAAAAGTCTATAAAGTTCGAGCTCGGTATGTTGAAAGAAAACGCATTCCAAAGATTTGTCCGCGCAATGGTAAAAGTATTTTCGCCGTTGCTGTAACAAATACTTTTCAGAAACCAACACAATTCGGTTTTTATGTTGTGGTATTTGGGTGCAATCACAGTTAAAATATATTTGTAAAATACAGGAGGCAATAAATGAACGCAATAGAGATAAGAAACTTATCAAAAAGTTTCCGCGGAATGTATGCGGTGGATAATCTCAATATGACCGTTCCCGTCGGAGCAATTTACGGCTTTATCGGCGAAAACGGCAGCGGCAAATCCACTACCGAAAAACTCATCTGCGGACACCTTGTTCCCGACCGGGGCGAAATTAAATTATTCGGCAAAGACTATTCGGACGCGGGCGTAAGAGTGCGCGTCGGCGCTCTAATCGAAAGCGCGGGTTGTTTCCCCAATTCCAGCGTTTGGGCAAACCTGATGATGCAAGCTCTGAATTTGGGAATTGAAAACCGAGATGAAGAGATAAACCGCGTTCTGAAAATCGTCCGCATGGAGGACAGCGCTAAGATAAAATTCAAGAGCTGTTCACTCGGTATGAAGCAACGCATAGGTATTGCTATGGCTCTCTTGGGCGACCCCGCCCTGTTAATTCTTGACGAGCCGATAAACGGACTTGATACGGACGGTATGCGGATTATGCGCGAGATACTTGTAGACATAACGCAAAACTTGGGCTGTACCGTGCTCATATCTTCGCACATTTTAGGCGAGCTTGAAAAGATAGCCACGCACTACGGCATTATCCGTCAGGGCAGAATGATACAGGAGCTGTCAGCCGCTGAAATGGACGCCCGTTCCCGCGTGTTCGTATCAATTAAAACTAAGGATATGCAGGGTGCTATGGCGGCTTTGCAAAAGAAATTCGGCAACGCAAAACCCGAAGAAGATTATATCCGCGTTTACGACGTTGACGACACGGAGGCAATTGTAAAATGCTTGCTCGACAGCGGACACGCCGTATCGGAAGTTATGAAAAACAAAGTAGGTCTGGAAGAGTATTATATTGAACTTATGTCAAAGAAGGAGGAAGCATAAATGCAAAACACGGCAATGTTGCAATTTGAAAACCCGAGCTTTTTCAAAAGGCTGAAAGGTATGCTCGGTGTTGACTTTTACCGTTTATTCCATACGCCGCTTCTTTACATATTCTTGTGTATTGCCGCACTTATTCCAGCGCTTGTATCTATGGGCGCGATGGGCGGCGAAGGCGAAACTGCGGGTATGTTCACTAACGCATGGCAGATTGTAGCGGCAAACAGCCCGCTGTACGTCATAAGCGATATAGGCGAATACGCAAATATGAATATGGTGTTTATATTCGGCGGCATTATGATTTCCATATTCATAGGACACGATTATAAGAGCGGTTACGTAAAACAGCTTTTCACCACCCACGCAAAGAAGCAGGACTATATGATTTCCAAAACCCTGCTCGGCGCGTTCTCCATGGCATGTATGTGCGTAACCTATCTTATCGGAGGTATGATTTCTGCGGCAGGTACGGGCTTACCGTTTACTGTCAATGCGGGCTCGCTTATTATTGCAATACTCGGCAAGATGATTATGAGTTTGGGCTGGGCAAGCTTGTACACCTTTATCAATATTATTTTCCGCTCGAAGTTCGGCATTTCGATTGCTCTTTGTTTCGTGCTCGGCACGGGTATTCCCGTTATCGGTGCGGCGGCGGTTATCGGAGACACGCCCGCGCTCAACATATTCCTTTACGGTTCGTCGGTGTACGCTTGCCTTTCAAGCAACGCTTTGACCTTGTTTATATGCCTTATGAACTCGGTCGTCTGGGCTGTTGTATATAACGTACTCGGTACGATGATTTTGTCAAAAAGGGACGTATATTAAGGGGGTAATGCTGAAATGAACGCGATAGAAATAAGAAATTTATGCAAAAACTTCGGGCAGAAGCAAGCGTTGAGCGGTCTGAATATGACCGTTCCGCAGGGCGCAATCTACGGCTTTATCGGTGAAAACGGTTCGGGTAAGTCCACTACGGAAAAGCTCATTTGCGGACTGCTCGTTCCCAACGGCGGCACTATAAAACTGTTTGGCAAAGATTATAAGGACGCCGAAGCCAGAGCAAAAGTAGGCGTGCTTATCGAAGCGCCTGGCTGTTTTCCCAATTACAGCGTTTGGAACAATATGATGCTGCAGGCCGCAAACCTCGGTATAGAGAACGCCGAGGAGGAAGTGCGGAAAGTGCTGAAAGTCGTGCATATGGAGGGTTCTGCGTCCAACAAATTCAAGAATTGTTCGCTCGGTATGAAACAGCGTATCGGCATTGCGTTTGCGCTTCTCGGCAATCCCGAGCTGCTTATACTTGACGAACCTATCAACGGACTGGACGCCGACGGTATGAGAATTATGCGCGAGGTGCTTGTAGATATTACTAAAAATTACAGATGTACGGTTGTTATATCGTCGCATATTTTGGGCGAGCTTGAAAAGATTGCAACCCATTACGGAATAGTTCGCGGCGGCAAGATGATTGTCGAAATGACCGCCGAAGAGCTCGAAGCAAGCTGTCCGACTTACGTTGCGCTTAAAGCAAAAAATATGGAAACGGCGCAAGCGTTACTTGAACGCAAGTTTAACCGTGTAACGCTCGAAAACGAATATATCCGCATATATGACGGGGTTAAAGCCGAAGATGTTGTAAATTACCTTTATTATAACGGTACTTTGGTTACGGAAATAAAGACGGATAAAATAGGGCTGGAAGAATACTATATCGACTTAATGAAGGAGGGGCGCTGACATGCAGGCATTTTTGAAAAAGCTGAAAAGTATGCTCAAAGTTGATTTTAAGAGAATGTTTACAATGCCGCTTGTTTACATAATGGCGGGCGTAAGTTTTGCAATGCCTATACTCATTCTGGTAATGACAACTATGATGGGCGGCGAAGGCGAAGCGGCAGCAGAAGGCTTTACCAATGTTTGGCAATCAATCGGCTCGGTAAGCGGCGGCGCTATGGGTATGGATTTGACAAGTATGTGCAATATCAATATGTTGTATTTCCTTGTTGCTGTATTGGTGTGCGTATTTGTCGCCGACGATTTCAGAAGCGGTTATGCAAAAAACTTGTTCACCGTCCGTTCCAAAAAAGTTGACTACGTGGCGTCGAAATCACTTGTAACGTTTGTCGGTGCAACCATTATGTTTGTCGCTTACTTTATCGGGGCAATGATTGGCGGAGCGATTGCCGGACTTCCCTTCGCAACGGAAGGTTTCGGCGCAGGCGGGATTGTGGCTTGTATGTTATCGAAGATTTTTATGACCGCAATATTCGTTTCGATAGGCGTGCTTTTGGGCACGGTTGCAAAACAAAAATTATGGCTATCGATACTCGGCTCGTTTGCCGCAGGTATGCTGTTGTTCACAATGATACCTATGATTAGTCCGCTCGATTCTTCCATTATCAATGTAATAATGTGTTTTGCAGGCGGCGCGCTGTTTGCGGTAGGGCTTGGTGCCGTAAGCAACGTGATACTTAATAAGACGAGCCTGGTATAAATATAAGAGTGATAAAAGCACCTTTTCTGAGGTGCTTTTTTTGTAAACGAAAAACGCATATTTAAATTAGAAGCAATCAGAAATTTTAGATTGAAATTTGCGGAAAAACGTAGTAATATATAATCAGCATAAAGGAGGCTTGCATATGAGTAAAAAAATAGTACAAACAGCAGGAAGGGACGCTCTCGGAGAGTTTGCGCCCGAATTTGCACATTACAACGACGACGTGTTATTCGGTGAAAACTGGAACAACACGGATATCGACATAAAAACGAGGTGCATTATCACGGTTGTTTCGCTTATGTCGCAGGGCATTTGCGACAGCTCGCTCAAACATCATTTACTTAATGCAAAGAATAACGGAGTAACTAAAAAAGAAATAGTTGCGGCAATAACCCACACGGCTTTTTATGCGGGCTGGCCCAAGGGTTGGGCGGTTTTTAATCTTGCAAAAGAAGTATGGGCAGATTGATAAGCAGGTGTAAGATTGTAGAAAAGGAGAAAATTATGGATAAAGAAAATTTAAGCGCTTTCCCCGTAGGGGGCAAGAATGACGCGTATGCAAAATATTTTATCGGGCAGAGCTATCTCAATATGCTTTCCACCGAACAGGTCGTAATCGGCAACGTAACGTTCGAGCCGCGTTGCCGCAATAACTGGCACATACACCGCGCCGAACAGGGCGGCGGGCAAATTCTGCTCGTAACTGCAGGCAAGGGCTGGTATCAGGAATGGGGCAAAGCTCCAAGAGCGTTAAAGGCGGGCGACGTTGTGAATATTCCCGCAAACGTAAAGCACTGGCACGGCGCGGCAAAGGACAGCGTGTTTCAGCACCTTGCAATAGAAGTCCCCGCCGTAAACGGTAGGACGGAGTGGTGCGAGCCCGTTACCGACGAAGCATACGACAAGTTGGAGAACTGATATGTTTGAAGAAGTAAAAAAGAATTTCGGCTTCGGCTGTATGCGTCTGCCTATGAAGGGCGATGAGGTCGACTACGCCGAATTCAATAAAATGATAGATATATTCATAGAAAACGGCTTCAACTACTTCGACACCGCTCACGGATATTTGCAGGGCAAAAGCGAAACGGCGATGAGAGATTGCCTAGTAAAACGCTATCCGAGGGATAAATATATCCTTACGAATAAGCTGACTCAACCCTATTTCAATACGGCGGCGGATGTGCGTCCTTTCTTTGAAAGTCAGCTTAAAATCTGCGGAGTCGATTACTTCGATTTTTACCTTATGCACGCGCAGAGCAAAGAAATCTTCGCCCACTTCAAGCGCTGCCGAGCTTACGAGCAGGCGTTCGAATTTAAGAAGGAAGGCAAGATAAAACACGTAGGTATTTCGTTCCACGATACTGCGGAAGTTCTGGACGAAATTCTGACCGAATATCCGCAGATAGAGGTCGTGTAAATTCAGCTAAATTACGTCGACTACGACGACCCCGCCGTGCAGTCTAAAAAATGCCTTGAAGTTTGCAACAAGCATAATAAACCCGTAATTGTTATGGAGCCCGTAAAGGGCGGCAATCTTGTCAACCTCCCCGACGGCGCAAAGAAGTATTTTGAAGAACTCGGAAGCGCGAGCACTGCAAGCTATGCGATACGTTTTGCCGCCGGTTGCAAGGGCGTGTTTATGGTGCTGTCGGGAATGAGCGATATGGCGCAAATGCAAGATAACCTATCGTATATGACGGACTTTAAGCCGTTGAACGAAAGGGAAATGCAAGCCGTTCAAAACGTGTGTGCGGTATTCAAAGGAATGAATTTAATTGCCTGTACCGCTTGCCGTTACTGCATAGACGGTTGCCCAAAAAAGATTTCCATTCCCGATTTGTTTGCGTGTATGAACACTAAAAATATTTATCACGACTGGAACGCAAATTATTATTACGGCGAGGTACATACAAAGAACGGCGGCAAAGCTTCCGAGTGCATAAAGTGCGGCAAGTGTGAAAAAGCCTGCCCGCAGCATTTACCCATACGCAATTTATTGCAGGACGTAGCAAAGGAATTTGAAAATAATTAAAGCCGCAAACAAAACTTTTAAAGGGACATTATGACTGATTTGCAAATTGCGAAAAACAATCTTTCGGGGCATACTATATGCC
>JAIDRY010000189.1 GCA_029061465.1 Clostridia bacterium | reverse complement strand
AATAAAAGGGTATGGTATAATTCAATCGTGAAAAAGAAAATTACGTTATTAACTTCATTATGCGCGCTTGCGATAGGCGCGGCGAGCTTTACGGGTACGGCGGCGCTTGCGGCGGAAAACGACGCGGGGCTTGACTACTACCCCGTTTCGTTCACTAAACAGGTAGCTTTCGAACGTCTCGAAGACTACGCAATTTGCGGTGAAAAGTTTGCCTTTTTGCAGGATAACGTAATTTACGAGTATTCGGACGAAAAGCTTACAAGCTATTCCGAGGACCAGAGAACGGCTACCGCCGTCTATTACGATAATAATGGCGCGCTTTGCTACGGCAATGCAAACGGAATTTATATTTTCGCAAACGACGAAAAGGTTGAGATAGAAACCAAATCGTATTTCGATATAGGCAGTTACCACTACTACACCAACGGTACGACGGGTACGGTAAACGTGCTCAACACCTCGTCTGCGGACGGAGAAAACCCCGTAACCACGCTTGAAGGCTTTTCCCTTTTAAAGGAATTCAGCGGCAAGGCTTACGCGGTTAAGGAAAGCGAGATTTATGAGATAAAGGGCGCAACTCCTGAAAAACTCCCCGCACTTACATATCTTGACTATTCCGATACCAAGCGCATTTTGGCGGGAGATATAAATTCCGTTTTAAAGACCTTTTCGCTTGAAAAGCCTTGCTTCGTAACGCTTACCCCCGGCGCGTTTATGACGGAAGTCGATATCGATACGACAAACGGCGAATACTTCTCGACCGGTAAAACGTTAAAAGCCGGCGTGGAAGTTCCCGCACTGTCCGCTTTACTGCTTGCAAAAACAGGCGCAAACGACAGCATTTCCCTCGTAATGGTTTGCGGCGAAAACGACGGAGACAGCCAGTGCTATCTCATTAATTCCATCAACACCCGCCCCGTAACGCGCGAAACGGTTAATATCCTGCCCACGGGCACAACGGCAACCGTAACCGTCGCAAAGGGCTATATCTATTCCGCCCCCTACGTCTGCGCAGGCACGCACGTTGCGGACGAAGAAATTGAAATTGAAATAGAATCCGGCTTGAAGCTCGAAGTTTTGGGCGAGGTTACTAAATCGGACAACCCCGAGCTTGTATTAAGCTTTTACAAAATAAGGTTTACCGAGGACGGAAAGGTGCGCGTAGGCTACGTCCCCACGGGTTACGTTTCCCACTTCACCTTCGTTGAAAATAAACCTATCGAAACTCCCGACCCCGACTACTCGGAAGAAAACCTCATAAGAATAGTCGTCCTCGTGCTTTTGGTTGTAGCATTAGTGCTCGGCGCGGGCGGATATATGGTCTATCAGATAACGACCGGCAAACGCAAAAACGGTAAAAAAGAAAAACGCCACGATAACGACGACTAAAGACGATGCAAAAAAATAATAGCCCGCTATCTTCGCAAGCGAAGATAGCGGGCTATTTTTAAATATTAAGAACGGTAA
>JAIDRY010000188.1 GCA_029061465.1 Clostridia bacterium | reverse complement strand
AGATAGAATAGCGCTTAAAAAAGATACAGTCATTTCACTGTATCTGGACGGCGAACTCATGTCGTTCTGGATTAGCGGAAGCTGTGTTGATGTAGCTGCTGCCGGTGAAGGTTCAAGCAAAGCTCAGCTTACCTCCGCAACTGTAACCAAAGACGCAAAATTTGAAATTTATCTTAAAGATTACAGTTCGGAAACGAATCCTAATAACTGGTCGTGTGAATTTATCGGAACACCCGCTATTTTAACTTCGACTGCCGAACTTCCCGCAAACTGCGAGGGTGTTAAAATTGCAGTAGGCGAGACGGAAGAAATTACGCTTTATTTTGTAGACGTTGAGGGGAACGCCATAAACGCAAAAAATGCAGCTAACTTCCAGGTTCACGCATGGAACGGCGGAACAAATCTGTTCGGTGCTTGGGCTAATAATCCCACTTTGGATACGAAGTTAAGCATAGCTGCTGATAAAGACGACAACAAGTTATACGATACAACCAACTGGATTATCCACTGGCAGGGCGGTCAGTCAAGCACTTTCTCAGGTCTTGTTGCAGGAAAAGCTTATCTTGTTAATTTAAAACTTGACGGAAAAGGTGATTGCGTAATAGATGAATACACGGGCGAAGCTCATATTATGACTCCTGCCGAAGCACCCTCGGAAGACGTTGACGTGCGCGAATTCTATGCACGCGGAAACGGCAAAAGCCCCGCTCTTGCAGGTTGGAATGATGCCGGCGACAAAATGACGAAAGCCGAAGATAAAAACGAATACACCATTACGATGGACGTGTATGCAGGCGATATGTTCCAGTTTACGGTACAGGGTTCGTGGGCAGAACAGCACGGTGCGGGCTACCTTGCTACGAACAAAATCGGCGAAACGGAACATTTCAAAGCAGATACCAATAAAAAGGCTAATATCGAATGTCTTGTAACAGGTAACTACACCTTTAAGCTTACCACTAATCCTGTAAACGGTGACGAAGATACTATCACCTGGACTTATAACGGTGACGTAGTGGCTGCGGTAGAAGATACAGTTACCCACTTCTATATCAAGGGCGACGCTCTCACCCTTGCTGGAGGTTGGAACGAACCTGCAGGTGAAACTACTGAATTGAAAGCAAAAGCAGGTGAAGACGGCGTGTACGAAATGACGATAGAGCTTAAAGCAGGCGCTTTGATGTTCTATTCAAGAGAAGTAGGTGTTGAAACGGGTGCTATAAAAGAAGGTACCGCCGAAATAAAGGCAGACAAAATCGACGATGACAGCAAACAATACGTAGGTAATACGGCCGGTGAAGATGGAAAAATCAGCGGTGACATCGTAATTGCGAACGCAGGTTCCTATACGTTCACCTATAATTCGGCAACGCAGAAGCTGACAATCGCGTTTGTAGCTGCTGACGCAGAATAATTATTTTTAAATCACAATTCCGAAAAAAGCTCTATCTACGGATAGGGCTTTTAACGGAATTTACGGCAAATAAAACGGAGGACATTATGAGAAAGAGAAGCTTTCTTTGCATTATAGTTGCACTCGTTATGCTTTTAAGCTGTATGCTTACAGGCTGCGGCGGTCCAAAAGGGTCCAAGGAATACACCGTTTCTTTTGAAATAGGCGCAGAAGCCGCGGCATCGGGTGTTGCCACGCCCGACAGTCAGAAAGTTAAATATGGTGAAACGGTTGTTCAGCCCACGATTGATAAGTGGACGGGGCACTCACTTGACGGCTGGTATTTCGGAACGGCTAAGTGGAATTTCTCCACCGATACGGTAAAATCCGATATGACGCTTAAAGCTGAATGGAAAATAGACATCAGCGCGGAAATTGCTAAGGAATACGAAGATAATCTTGACTGGGGCGAAGAGAATCACCTCTATATTCACTACCTGCGCGGAGCGCATAAGAGTTCTGAAAACGGCACGGTAAATACTTCGGCAAAGCCCACTTATTCAAAGCAAATTCAATCGGACGTATACAACGACTGGGGCTTATGGGTATGGGAATACTTCCCCACCAACGGCGAGGGAAGAGCGTTCTATCCTATGAAGATAGACGTTTCCGGTGCAGTATACGATATCGATCTTACCGCAAGCTACAACGACGGTGGCTGGAACGAGAGTACGCGCAAAGATAAGGGTCTTAACATAAATTACGAAGATGCGCTTCGCCTCGGTATTCAGGTATATTCGCAAGACAGCCGCATAAACGGTCAGGGCTTCTGGGTAAACGATGGCGGTGACGTCTATATAATTCTTGCTAACGCCAAGCGGGAAAACGGCGATTATCACTGGTTCGTCCGTCAGGGCAGTGTTCAGGAAGGCTCGGCAATATTTACGGGCGTAACAGTTCACGACCCCTACGAGGGACTTGCACCCGGTTCGGCAACTTCCAAATACGACGTGGTTTCCAACAAGGGCAACAACGACGTTTATACTCAGCAACCCGTAGCGGAGGGATGGGAAGAAAACAGCGTCGGCTATCAGGTATTCATTGCATCGTTTGCGGATAGCAACGGCGACGGAATGGGCGATTTGAGGGGAGTTATTGAAAAGCTTGACTACCTTAAAGAGTTAGGAGTTGATACCCTCTGGCTTACGCCTTTCCAGCAGTCCAACTCATACCACGGTTACGATATAATGGACTATTTCACGGTTGACCCCCGCTTCGGTACTCTCGACGATTACCGCGAACTTCTCTTTAAAGCACATCAGAAGGGAATGAAAGTCCTTATGGACTTTGTTCTCAATCATACCTCGGTTTCAAACCCCTGGTTTGCGAAATCGCAGAGCCTCGTTAAAGAAACGATACAGCTCCCCGACGGCAGACAGAAAGAAATAGATTACCGTAACTTCTACACCTGGCAGAACGAGGAATACGTTCAAAGTCTTAAAAGTCCCGCCGCTAAGGCGCAGTGGTTCAAGGATTCCAACGGATATTACTTCTATTCGAGCTTCGGCTCTTCCATGCCCGAACTCAACTTCGACTATCAGGCTACGCGCGACGCGATATTGGAAGTTGCGCTGTACTGGATGAGCTTCGGTCTCGACGGCTTCCGTCTTGACGCGGTTAAGCATATCTATATGGCTAACGAAAGCCGTGACCGTTCAGATTGGGTAGTTTCCGATATTTCTTCAAGCGGCGACTATTCGTTCGATATGAACAAGGACGTTCACTTTTTCAGAGAGTTCAACGCCAAGCTTAAATCAAGCTATCCCAACGCTATACTCGTGGGCGAAAACTTCAACGGCAACCCCGCATACCTTGCGCCTTTCTATCAGGGTATGGATTCACAGTTCAACTTCAACTGGTACTATGACGCCACAAGCTCGCTTTCGTCTATTGCAAGAGGCGGCGAGGGCGCGGCAACGCTAATCAATAAGTATCTTGCGGCGCAGGCTATGTTCGGCGAATACCGCACGGATTATATCGACAGTATATT
>JAIDRY010000187.1 GCA_029061465.1 Clostridia bacterium | reverse complement strand
ATTCCTTTTGTTGGAGAGCTTTCTTTTCAGCAAGCTCTTCTACCGACTGGTAAATCATCTGAAGTTTCATATCCACCACAACAGTACTTGCAAGCAAGTCGTGAATTGGCGTCCTGTTTTTTAATGCGAAAAACAGAATGAGATTCAAAAGTTCGAGTGCTACGAACAGAACGATTGCAAGTATCCCAAGTCCCCCGAACAGGAACATAAACACGAGCAATACGGGAAACATCGTCTCTATGGCGTATTTGCCGAGTAAAGTTCTTGCGAACAGCGACAAATGCGTTATCTTGACGCAGTCCGGACGAACAAGACAAATTCCGAAAACTTTTTTGCCCACCGTCTGGCCGTTTTTAAAAATAATAGGTATTAAAAATTCCAGAACAATATACGAAAGTAAAATACCGAGCGAAGTCATCATAAACAGAAGACTGTAAACGTATTGATATTGTCTATTAACTTCAGCTACGGACGGAAGTCCCTTATATGCGTCGTACGCTTCCTTAGTTTCACGGTCCTCTCCGTTAGACTTATCGAGCTGATACATAAGCTCGTTAAACGAAGATACTTCACCGTCCTTTTTTATAATATAAGAATTGCCGTCCTCTTCGTAAGAAAAACCGTAATAGTCAGCAATATCGCCGACATACGTCTTCCTGAAGTCTTCCCACGCAGTATAATTCTGTGTGGAAAGCTGTTCTTCGGCGCTATAATTGCAAATTAACGAAATAACGAACATGAAGCCAGTCGCTAAAACTGCAAGCAGGATTATGTCAAGCAGCTGAGCTGAAAGTCTTTTAACAATACCGATTTTCTTCAGTTCAAACATTCACTTGCGCTCCCAAACTATGCTTCTTGCCCTATGTTAAACCCCTACGATTATTATGATAACTGATTAAACGAAAAAAAGCAACGATTTGACAAGGAAAATATTTTACAATTTTTTATATTATTTTTCACTTATCCGGTCAGAAACGAAATTACAAAGAGAAAACATATAGACACTCTACTTGATTTCCGCTCTGCGACCGATACGTTATCTTAATGTCATAGAAGATTTTGAGGAAGGTAGCTTTCACCTTCATCTCCGTACAAGTGAGCGAAGAGCCTATAAAACCACTCGGATTATTAACATCCGCCATAAGATAAACACCAGTCAAATCGATATTATCGAAGTACTCCTCTTTGAAATCAAATCCAGTACCCGTGGTCAGCGCATCCATGTTAACTTCATCTCCCTGCACGTAGGTAACCTTACCATCTGCAACCAACGCTTCTCCTACGAGCGTTGTCTTTAAGGAAGGAACAAAATCAAGCGAGACTTCCGAAAACCTTTCTACGCTGTAATTTACCGTCATACCGTCGTCTGAAAATTTTATCGTATATTCGCTTACAAGGACGGCGTCCGCGCCGAACGTGTCAGTTACCGTCAAAACGACCTTAGAATAATTAACATCAAGCATTGCATTCAGTTCGTCGTACTGAGTATTGTGATTCGTATTGCATCCGCTGAAAACTGCCGCCGTTATGCAGAGCGCAGCTATCACGGGAGATAATTTCTTTATTTTCATCTTCGTCCACGCCTCTTACGTTTAATGGAATGCTACCGCACTCTTCAAAGCGGTTTTATCAGCGCTGTCCGCTTCACCGTTTAAAGCCCCGATTGTCTCGTTATAGCTTGCAATTGCCGAACGCAATTTTTCAATATCATCGGAAGTCACAACCTTATCTTCATCTGACAGTTTTCCGTACTTAACGACCGCCGTGTTTATTGAAGCAAGACGCACGGAAAGTGATTCCTCATTATCAATAGCCGCTACCGCACTGCGGAACGCTTTAACGTTTGCAGAGGGCTCGTCGTCCCCTATGGGAGGAGTAACAGCGCCATTACCCCAAATTGCTTCGGCGTATTCGGGGTGGTCTATAAAGGGATTTCGATTGCCCTGTATTCCGCAAATGATTTCATTCCTCTTAGTTTCTATGCTATCTACGGGGTCGGCTTCGTTCCACCTCAAAAGAAGTTTTATTGCATTGCTTTCGCTGTTTGCGGTTATTATGTGCGTATAATTGAGCGTTCCGAAATACATGCTCTGGAAGCCCGAAACCTTTTCTCCGTTAGTCGTTGCGTTGCCGCCGAAAATGGCGTTAGTATATGTATTGTAGTGCGTGTACACATACATTAATATTCTTGCGATATCACCCTTTACGCTATCCAACGGCTCGAAAGTACCGCTGCTATTCGAACCTGTAGAATGCCCACCGAGAACATGGCTTACGCTAGTGTATTCAGCTTTACCGTTATTAACCTCGCCGTACAGCTTGTTTCCGCGATGTTCGTTGAGGTCTTTTTCAGCAGGTCGTATGTGGTGCAAATCCGCACCGCCGCCGACAGTGTCGGACTTCCACAAACCGTTGGAATCCGACTTGGGCCAGACGTGTTCCCTGTTCCAACCACCGGACACATTCCAATTATCTACTTTTATATCTGTTTGGGTATAGAACTCCATTACAGTATTACTTGCACTGCCGGGGTCGGTAGTCGTTCCGTAATTTTTACAATCGGCGTAAGACGAGTACTTCGTACGGGAAGAAGTTATAAGGTCGTGAAGCTGACCCAAAAGCTGCGTTCCGCTTTCGGCGGTTATTGCCGAATAATAATCGGTAGCCGCATCCGCAAGCGCAAATTCCGTAGCGCCGCAAAGCGTTGTCGCACCGACGCAAACGGCAGTCGCCAAACCTAATGATAAAATACTTTTTAAAACCTTTTGCATAACATACCTTATTTCTCTTGAAGTTTATGGTTAATGCTACCTATTATGACGTCTAACGCGACCGCGTTGTGCCCACCCTGAGGAACTATGATATCCGCACGGCGCTTGTACGGCTCTACGAATTGCTCGTGCATAGGCTTTACCGTCATCTGGTACTGACTGATGACGGAATCGAGACTGCGCCCGCGCTCATTGACATCGCGCATAATTCGGCGAAGTATACGCACGTCAGCGTCGGTATCCACGTAAATTTTAATATCCAGCAAATTGCACAGCTTTATATTTTCCAAAAGCAGAATACCCTCTATAATGATAATCTGCTTACTCTCCACCCTAACGCGCTCGTCCTTTCGAAGATGGTTACAATAATCGTATTGCGGCACATCCACTGCATTGCCCTTTTTAAGCTCTTTAAGATGCTTGATGAGAAGCTCAGTCTCGAAGGCGTCGGGGTGGTCGTAATTGCACTTTGCACGCTCTTCAAGAGGAACGGACGGATTGCTTTTATAGTAACTGTCCATACCGATAAGCGTTGCACACGCGTTGAATTCGTCGTAAATCTTTTGCGCAAGCGTAGTCTTACCGCTACCCGTGCCGCCGCAAATTCCGATGATTACCCTATTCATTGCACTCGCTCCCGCGCAAGCCGTTCCAGCCAGCATCTCCGACACATTGCCACGTATCTGTCGTTACCGCCAAGGCACACCTGCGAGCCTTCGGTAACTATTCTACCGTTTTCGTCCAAACGGGCGTTCACCGTTGCCTTTGCCCCGCAAGTACAGACTGATTTGATTTCTTTGATAGACTCGGCAATTTCAAATAGACGCTTACTGCCGGGGAATAAGTGCGTAGTAAAATCGGTACTAAGCCCGAAACACAACACAGGGATATTCTTTGCTATGACTATATCTGCAAGTTGGTCCACCTGTTCAGGCGAAAGGAACTGACACTCGTCCACTATAATCACGTTACAGTCGGAATAATTATTTAAATACGTTTCGTAAATATTTTCATTTTCGCGAATGGGAACAGCTTCGTCCTTCAACCCTATCCGCGATTTAACGGTTTTTTCTCCGTCGCGGTTATCGATTGCCGGCTTGAGAAGCAGCACCTTCATACCGTTCTCTTCATAGTTGAATTTCGTAATAAGCGCCTGTGCGGTTTTAGAACAACCCATTGCACCGAACTTAAAGTATAATTTTGCCATAATTACTCTACCGTGCAGTAAACGAGGGGCTCGTCCTGCGGTTTTTTCTCATGTATTTGCGTTGCTGAAAGCAGTAACTTTTCCGCCACGGCGAACTTTGACTCGTCGTTTGCGTACAGCGTTGCTATTTCATCGCCGACGTTAATAAAATCTCCCGTTTTACGCTTTAATATAATACCAGCGCTGTAATCGATTTTATCTTCCATTGTATTGCGTCCCGCACCGAGTGCAAGACTTGCAAGCCCGTAAGCTTCGGTATCCACTTTACAGATATAGCCACGCATTACACTCTTTACGGAGTGAGTATATTTTGCCTTTGAAAACTTTGCGGTATCGTCAATAAGTGCCGTATTGCCGCCCTGCGCGGCAACCATTTCTTTGAACTTTGCAAGCGCACTTCCGTCAAAAATTGCACGCTTTGCCATTTCCCTGCACTCTTTGACACTACCTTTACCGGCAAGAGAAAGCATATATGCAGTAAGCGTCAGACACACCTCTGTAAAATCTTCGGGTCCTTGCCCGTTCAGTGTTTCTATAGCCTCGATAACTTCCAGAGAATTGCCGATGGCATAACCCAACGGTCTGTCCATATTCGTTATGAGCGCAACCATTTTTTTGCCCGCATTCTTGCCTATATCAACCATAAGCTGCGCAAGCGCCTTACTCTTCTCGATGCTCTTCATAAAAGAGCCGCTACCGGTCTTGACGTCCAACACTATGCAGTCGTCGTCCGCAGCAAGTTTCTTGCCCATTATGCTTGCGGCAATGAGCGGCATGCTATCAACTGTCGCCGTAACGTCGCGCAGCGCGTAGAGTTTTTTATCAGCAGGCGCAAACTGTCTGCTCTGCCCGACAATAGCAAACCCTATATCGTTAACCTGCTTTATAAACTCCTCATCGGAAAGCGTGGTATTAAATCCATCAATAGCTTCAAGCTTATCGATAGTCCCGCCTGTGTGACTCAGTCCCCTGCCGCTCATTTTGGCGACCTTTACACCGAACGACGCAACAATAGGTGCAACGACTAAACTCGTTTTATCACCCACTCCACCCGTGGAATGTTTGTCGACGCGAATCCCGTCAATTGCGGAAAAATCCAACCTTTCACCGGAATCTCGCACGGCAAACGTTAAATCGCAAGTTTCACGGATGTTCATTCCACGAAAATAAATCGCCATACAAAGCGCCGACGTCTGATAATCGGGAATACTCCCGTTTGTGACACCGTCAATGAAATACTTGATTTCTTCGGTACTCAATTCTTCGCCGTCGCGCTTCTTTTTTATGATATCAAACATTCTCATAAAGTGCACCTAATTAAACCATCATACCCGACAGAACACGTCGGGGACGTTCTTTGCGAGCCCCAGCCTCCGGCAGAAATGAAGTCGGCAAGCAAATCTCTTGCATACTTCCCGTTATTCAAACGAGCGACTTCGGTAATGCGGTTGGGCTTATAAGTGGACGTATAGCTGTCCACAACAATATAATAGTAGTCGTTATTTGAAACTTCGTACGGCGTTATTCTGCCGTAAACGTGATAATTACCGTTTGATGTTTGCAAAAATTTAGAAAGCAAATCCGAACCCTTTATTCTGCCCAAAACGATTTCATTATCAAACGGCAAAACGGAAAACAAGTCGGCATATGTAACATTGCCAGCCGCAACCGAATAAGGTGAGCGCGTTTTGAGGTAACCGCCGCCGAGTACTACGTCATAGTTATCTCCCCATGCGGAGTTACCCGCTTCGTAATACAGTCTGGCAACTTGCTCGCAAATATCTTCGCCGTCCTTTCTCGAATTGTTTGTACCTAGAATTGTAGTATATGGATTTTCATCTGGAAAGTAACGTGTAAAAATTTCTTCAATCAAGGTGTCGCCTTCCAAACTGCTGCTTGCATATACATTGCGTTTGAGCAGGCGGGGCGTTACTGTATATTCTGCCGTTTTGATATTGAACGAAACGTCAGCGCTGCTAATATATTTGTTTTCTCCGCCGCCCTGCAAATGATAGACGCCGTATTCGTCCTTTAAAATATAATGCTGATGCGTATGCCCCTCGAACACGAGGTCTACGTATCCGTCTGAAAGCGAGACGTCATAATAAGGTATATCATACTGAGAGACACTGATAACGCTCGACGGGGAAAAACTGTCTCCGTATCCTTCGTGAATGGAATACACGATAAAATCGCAATCTTCTTCATTTCTCAGCCGCGTCGCCTCGTTCTTTACGAGCTTAGTCAGCGCATTGCCGGCGGCAAACTGTAGCCCTTCCGTGAAATCACCCGAAATAGAACTCAGACAGTCGCCGATTGCACCTATAATCCCTATTTTTATACCGCCCTTTTCGACGACGGTGGATGCACTGCAATAGTTTACAGCCTGTCCGTTATACGTTACGTTTATGGCAAGAAAAGGAAACTTGGCAAGCTCGCTGTTTGGTGTTAATACCTGCGCTCCCCAATCGTACTCGTGGTTGCCGAGCGTCATGGACGAAAATCCAACTTCGTTCATCCACTCTGTCATAAGCCGTCCCTTATTGCCGGACGATTCCACCGTACCTTGCCACATATCGCCCGACGAAAGTAAAACTTCTTCGCGCGAAGTATCAGAGTACAAATTTTTAAGATACGTCGTAAATTCATCCAACCCCGGCTGATTTGCCGTATCCATAAACTTGCCGTGCAAGTCATTGACGGCTAAAAATGAAAGTTCCGCCTTAACACTTACGCCGCACACATCGCAGGTGCCATCACCGTCATTATCAGCGTGCTCATGTTCTACTGCATAAGTCTTGGGTTGCGAAAAATCACTGTCAACATAATTTTCGCTGCCGCTTACCGCCTTTACCTTTATTGACTCATTTTCAGCAAGCTGCAGTTTGCACTCGTCTGTTATCTTTTCTGCTCCACTATCAATAACATACGCATAATAAATTGCATAGCCGACCTTTTCCCACGAAGCAACGCCGTTATCGTCAATCGTCACATTTGGTACAGATAGTTTAGGCAAGTTGTTCGTCTGGGGTTTAGAAACAGCACATGCGCCTACTGTGCCAAGCAAAAACACAATAGCGAAAAATACTGAAACTTTACTTAAAAATTTTTTCATATTTTATCCGCAGTAAAATTATAAATCGTTCTTTGTAAAAGAAAACGGCAACAGCCCGTCAAGCGTATATACTTTGAATTGCTCCTCGTTGCCGAGAATGATTTTAAAATCTTTTTCGCAGAACTCGGCAATAACCTGTCTGCAAACACCGCAAGGCGCGCAAAATCCACCCTTTTCATTTGCTCTGCCGCCAACGATAGCCATTGCCTCGAACTCACTCTCACCCTCGCTGACAGCTTTAAAAATTGCCGTTCGCTCGGCACAGTTCGTGGGGGTATACGCCGCATTTTCTATGTTGCATCCCGTGTACACCTTGCCGCTTTTCGTAAGCATAGCCGCCCCTACGCAGAAATGCGAATAGGGCGAATACGATTTTTTACGCGCTTCCTGCGCCTGTATCATAAGAGATTTATAATCTGTCATTTTGTCACCAACTTCAAAAAACTTTCTCCGCACGTGCCAGACTGCGCAACGCCAAAATATTCAAGTACGGTTGCGCTGATATCGGAAAAGCTTGCGCGCGTACCGAGGTTGACCCCACTCTTAATTTCATTACCGTAAATAAGCATAGGAGTGTATTCGCGTGAATGGTCGGTAGAAGGCGTTGACGGGTCGCAACCGTGGTCGGCGGTAATCAACAAAACGTCCTCCTCGCGCATATTCGGAAGAAAAGAGGATAAAAAGTTATCGAACTCAGTTGCGGCGGCGGCATAACCCGCCACGTCGTTTCTATGACCGTACTTCATATCGAAATCAACGAGATTTACGAAGCACAGACCTGAAAAGTCTTTTTTCTGTAACTCCTTCGTTACCAACATTCCGTGGGTATTTGACGTTGTGCGGTGGCTTTCCGATACGCCGCTACCTGCAAAGATATCGTTAATTTTACCGACTGAAATAGTATCATACCCCGCGCGTTGCAAAACATTTAACATTGTGTCACTCGGCGGTAGTAACGAAAAATCGTGTCTGTTTGCTGTGCGGGCAAAAGGATATTCTCCGCTAAAGGGGCGAGCGATAACTCTGCCTACGCCGTGTTTACCGACAAGCATATTGCGCGCAATATCGCAGTATTCGTAAAGTTTTTCCACGGGAACAAGGTCCTCGTGTGCGGCAATCTGGAACACGCTGTCCGCTGAAGTGTATACGATTAATGCGCCTGTTTCCAAATGCTCACGACCGTAATCTTTTATAACTTCCGTGCCGGAATAAGGCTTATTGCAGATAACCTTTCTTCCCGTCCGCATTTCAAATTCTTTAATGAGTTCTTCGGGGAAGCCGTCGGGATAGGTAGGCAAAGGTTCGGGTGAAATTATGCCCGCAATTTCCCAGTGTCCTATCGTGGTGTCTTTGCCCATTGACTGCTCGCTCATTCTCGCATAGCTTGCCGTAGGGGCGCTTACGCCGCCACCCACGCCTTCGATATTGAAAAGACCAAGCCGCGTGAGCTCGGGACAGCAAAAAGCGGGGTGATTGCGAATCGCCCCTAAGGTGTTACTGCCATCGTCTTTCCACTTGTAAGCGTCGGGAAGTTCGCCAACGCCGAAACTGTCAAGCACAATTATAAAAAATCGTTTTGCCATATTTATTCCATATCTTTAAGCCAATTCTAAAGCGATTTCCATCATTTTGGTAAACGAATTTTGCCGCTCTTCCGCCGTCGTATTTTCTTCGGGATAAATGAAGCTGTCGCTTACCGTACATATGCACAGCGCTTTTTTACCTGCGCGTGCAGCATTGCAATACAGGGCGGCGCTTTCCATTTCCACACCCAAAACACCCATTTTTGACCACTGCATTCCACTGTTCATATCGTCGTAAAACATATCCGACGAGAATATATTTCCAACCTTATAATCTACGCCCGCCTGTTCACACAGCTCCGCGGCGCGCCGTGCAAGAGAAAAATCCGCAATAGGACAAAACGTTCCGGGCAGATTGTACTGCATAGCATAGTTTCCGTTAGTGCACGCACCGAGTGCGATAATTATATCGCGGACATGCAAGTCCTTATCAAACGAACCGCACGAGCCTATGCGGATAATATTTTCCACTCCGTAAAAATTGAATAATTCATAGGAATAAATACCGATTGACGGCTGCCCCATACCTGAAGCCATAACCGAAACGCGCTTACCGTGATATGTACCGGTATAGCCGTTGACGCCGCGCACATTGTTTACAAGCACGGGATTTTCCAAAAAGTTTTCGGCAATGAATTTTGCCCTCAACGGGTCACCGGGCATAAGAACGGTTTTTGCAAAATCACCGTATTTAGCGGTAATATGCGGAGTGGGAACATTGGGATGTTTTTTTTCATTACTCATAATCACTTTCTCTCTTTTACGATTTTCACAACGCGCGACGTGCCAAGTCTGTCTGCACCAAGTGATACGAAATCTTCCGCGTCTTCGATAGAAGAAATGCCGCCCGCCGCTTTAATTTTAACGTCCTTGCCGACGTGCTTTTTAAAAATAATAACGTCCTCTCGCGTTGCTCCCGCCTTGGAAAAGCCGGTTGACGTCTTGATAAAATCCGCCTTGGCGGCAGTGACGATTTCGCACATCTTTATCTTCTCTTCCTCGGTCAACAAACAGGTTTCGATGATTACCTTTAAAATCTTACCGCTACACGCCTCTTTAACGGCAATTATTTCGTCTTGTATCTTTTCGTAACGCTTAGCTTTCAAATCGCCTATATTTATTACCATATCGATTTCGTCCGCACCGTTTTTAACTGCGTCGGCGGTTTCAAAAACCTTTACCTCTTTGGTATTATAGCCGTTGGGAAAGCCGATTACCGTGCAGATAGCAACTTTACCTTCTGCGTATTTTTTTGCGTCGCTAACATAGCAGGGCGGAATACATACCGACGCGGTATGATACTTTATACCATCATCGATTAATGCCTTGATATCTGCCCACGTTGCCGTAACGGAAAGCAGCGTATGGTCGCATTTGCTTAAAATTTCCTTAATGTCCATTGCTTTTCACCTTCATTGAATTTTATTATTGTTTAAATACATTATATCTTAAAACAATGGCACAGTCAATAGAAAATTCACAACTCGTATGCATTATTAAATACTTGTGTTACATAGATTAAAGCCACTCGGGCTTATTGTCTGAGTGGCTTTATTATTAATTTAGAGTAAAGCTCGGAAATGTATTTAAGAGCTTGTCTTTTGTTTTTTATGTTTTTTGACGGAAGTGCGATGTTCCTCCCCCGCTAACAATTTTACAATGTTCTTTCTGTGTGCGCCCCACGTTAAAATATTAATCAAAAGCAATATCAATAAAAGGGTTATTACCCAGGGATTTGTAATATTGTTAACGTATCTGGCGACGATTATTCCTGCCTGCCAAATTGTAAAGCCCGAAACGCCTATAAGCGAGCCCATACTGCCCCATTCCGTAAGAGCAATATACGCATATACCAAAACAAGCCCGACTACGGCAATAGGCAAATACCACCAAACATAAGCTTCCGGTTCACAGGGAATAGCTAAAACGAAAAGTCCCAATGTCGAAGCAATACCCTTACCACCCTTGAACTTCATAGTTACGGGAAAGATATGTCCTATAATTACAAACAATCCGCAAAAGTATCTTATGAAGTCGGAAACGGAAACTCCGTGCAAATGACCGAGATAGCACCAGCTTTGGAGATGCTGAAACGCAAAGTCCGCAAAAACATAACCGCGAAATACCGCCCAACCTATCATAGCGGGAACGCCGCCCTTCAGTGCGTCTAAAACAAAATTAATGACGCCTATTTTAAGCCCGAAAGTGCGGGTCATGTTCATTGTGCCCGGATTACCGCTGCCTATCATTCTTATATCATTTTTTTTAAAGTGCGAAATAATAACCGCAAAATTGAAACAACCGATGAAGTAACACGCTACGGCGCACAGAATAAGCCAATACCAGATATCGGAAAAAGCAATCTCTTTCACTTATCACTGTTCTCCCTTGCGTAAATTTTTATGGGCGTACCTGAAAAATCAAAATTCTTTCTTAAAACGTTTTCCAGAAAACGCTCGTACGAAAAATGAAGCAAATCAGTTGAATTAACTTTCAATATGAACGTTGGCGGAGCAACCGCAACCTGCGACGAATAATAGACTTTAAGTCGTCTGCCATTGTACGAGGGCGGTTCGTTTGCCCGCACTGTATCTGCTATCAAGTCGTTTAAAGTACCCGTAGGAACGCGGAAATGAGCGTGGTCGTAAACTTCGTCGATAAGTGCAAACAGTTTTTCCGCACGCTGACCCGTCTTTGCAGAAATGTAAACGGATTTGAAATAGTCCATAAACTTCAAATCTTCGGAAAGCTTTGTCTGAAACTTATTTATGGTATTCGTATCTTTTTCTATCAAATCCCACTTGTTCATAACAATGAGCGATGGTTTGCCCTGCTCGTGAACATAGCCGATAATTTTCGTATCCTGCTCGGTCAAGCCTTCCGCGCTGTCAACAACCAAAAGACAGACGTCGGCGCGGCGCACAGCGTCGTATGCGCGAAGCTGGGAGTAGTATTCTATACTGTCCTCTACCCTACTCTTCTTTCTTATTCCCGCGGTGTCGATAATGGTGTAATCTTTACCGCCGTAAGAAAGGCGCGTATCTATCGCGTCGCGGGTCGTTCCCGCAATATCCGTTACAATAGAGCGCTCAAACCCTAACAGTCTGTTTACGAGGCTTGATTTGCCCGCGTTAGGCTTGCCGACGACGGCAATCTTTATACTGTCGTCATCTTGGTTTTCACCCTTTTCAAACCAGCTTACCGCCTCGTCTAAAACGTCGCCTATACCTGTGCTGTGCTCAGCGGACACTGCGTAAGGTTCGCCAAGTCCGAGTGCATAAAACTCGAATACCTTTTCTTCCGAATACTCGTCTATCTTGTTTACGACGAGGATAACGGGCTTTTTACTGCGGCGGAGTATTTCCGCAACATCGTAGTCGGACGAGGTAATCCCCTCTTTACCGTCCACGAAGAATAAAATTACCTGTGCGGTATCAATAGCTACTTCGGCCTGCTTTTTAATTTCTTTCCACATAGTATCTTCCGACCGCATTTCAATGCCGCCGGTATCTACCATGGTGAAGGCTTTACCCCGCCACTCGCTGTCGGCATAGAGCCTGTCGCGGGTAACGCCGGGTTTGTCCTCCGTTATTGAAATTTTTTTACCGACAACCTTATTGAAAAACGTGCTTTTACCCACGTTAGGTCTGCCGACGATAGCTATTAAGGGGTTTGCCATATATACGAATTTAAAGATTAATTAATGGATTAAATTAAGTTTATTCCCACAAGACCGAGAACAATCAAAATAACCGCTACCCAGAAAAACGCTTTATAAACAGTTTTCTTTCCGACAACGTATCTGTATGCGGCAAGAATAACAGTAACTAAAAGCGCAATCTGAGAAATTGTGTTGCATATTCCTACAACTCTTTCAGCCCAGCCGATTTTAACGTCTAAAACGCCCAATATTCTTAACACGAACGAAATGCATGCTGCAATGGCGGCTATCGCTAAGCCCCAGAAAGCACAGAACTTGATTAATTCATAGTTTGAAGTCGTGTTACCTGAAGTATTTCTTCTTCTTTTCATTTTTTTTAACTCCTTAAATTTAATTAAAATTATTATATCAAATCGGCAAATCAATTTGCAACGATTTCAGTTAACTTTTCCAAAACCTTTGAAAAATAATCCGGCAAAGGCGCT
>JAIDRY010000186.1 GCA_029061465.1 Clostridia bacterium | reverse complement strand
ATATTAATACCGCCGCCGCAGTATGACCTTCTGCGGTATTATCTGTGATTATACAGTTTGATATAGTCGTTCCGTTGGTTGCAGTGCTGTTTACCAATATGCCGCCGCTACTGTACTGCTTGGTTGCGGTGTTATTTGTAATCTGCACGTTGGAAATATTAGCCTTGGCACCCGAACCGATATAAATCGGTGCGGTATAGTTAATAACACTTTCATTATATGATACGGTGCCGCCCGTCATGGTCAAGGTAGAACTGGACAACATCGATATAGCGGAGCCTGCTTCAGTTTGTGAAGCAGTTTTATTTCCCGTAATTGTGCCGCTTTCGATAATAACTTTACTGGTGCTACCGGAAGCGACTATTCCGCCGCCCTTATAGGAATCAGTAACCGTATAGCCGTAGCCGCCGGTAATTTGTCCGCCGCCCACGCTGTCCTTAATAGTCAGCACACCGCCGCCTATAACGTAAATTACCGCGCCGTCTTTTGTCGCAGACGATAAATTACGGCTTAATATGTGACCGTTTAAGTCAATGGTTATATTTTTCTTTACAAGCAAACCGCCGCCATTATAGTAGTACGTAGTCGAATTCGAACTACCCGTACCGAATTTTGTTGCAATCCAGTCTTCCTGCAGAGTAAACGTGCCGCCGCTTTTAGCAACCGTTTCCCAGTCGCTTACGGTGGTCGCAGAAGCGGTGTTAATTTCCTTCTCGCCGCTTATCGACTGGATTGGAGCAAACGCGTTAGTAAACCCGAAAAACGCGGCTACGAACGCGATTGCAAGTAACACGCAAGACAGCGCCAAACGTAATTTTGACGCACGACGTTTTGTGTTGACCATATCAGCCCCCATTTCATTCTTGTTCTTGAAGATAGATAGTTGTTCTCTATTATTACAATTTTTTCTGTTTTTCATAGAATTCACCACTAAAAATCATTTATTTTTAATATTAAAGGGCGCAGTACCCCTATAATGATACATATAAATTATAACACTATATATATATGAATGCAAGCCTCATTTAAGTTTTTTTCGATATTTTTTTGAAAAAACTTGCTTTTTTGCCCATATTTTTCAATTTTTCAGCCATTTTTTGGCATGATTTCTTAACCGTGGTTAAGAAAAACAATACAGCGCGGGGTTGTTCCACGGTTCTGATAGTACAAAAACCGTTGTGAAACCCAAGCGCTGTGTTACATAGTTCGGTGAAGCATAATAGTAAAAGCCCCGCGGCTTTTGCCGCGGGGCGGGTTAATTTTTACTGTTCCTGTTCGGGGTCATGGTGCTGATGACCGTGCTCAGGTCTGGGAAGGTTAGGGATTTCAAGCTGCCTCCCGTGTTTAGCGTTAGACTGTTTAGGCGCGTGCTGCTTTTTGCCTTTGGGTTTAACAAACAATACAATCATAGCAACCGCAAGCGCAATTACGAGTACCGCAAGCACTGCTATTATTATTAATATTTCCGTACCCATACCGGAAGGCTCGGTTATCGAGAACGCGACTTCTTTTACAAGCTTCTGGTACCCCTCCGCCTCTACCGTCGCCACAAGCAGATAGCTTCCGGCTTGGGTGGGCTTTTCTAAAAGGAGTTCGCCTTTTGACGTCTTGTAGCTGTAAGTTATCTCACCCGCCTTAGCTTCGCCGTGGGGTGTGCTTGCCTTACCGCCCTGCGCCCAGTTATCGATGGAGGGTTCTACTACCCATTCGTTGGTGCGAAGAAAAATTTTGAAGTTACATTCCGCGCGCACGACCTCGTTGCCGTCGACGTATGCAACGGCGATAAGCACGTAGTCACCCGCGGTAGTGGGCTTCCTGTTGCCTAAATCGGTTCCGTCGGAGGTGCGGTAGTTATAAACTATCTCCGCGCCTTCCGCAACCGCCTCGCCTACAGGGTTGGGCGCTTCGTCGCCCTCGGTCCAGTTTGCAATATAGGGCGCAATTACCCACTTGTCAGAAGATTTAGGGAATACCCTGAAATCTTTTTCTACTTTTTCAATACCGTCGTAGTTTGCCGTGCCTTCAACCCACACGGTGAGTTGATACTCGCCCGCTTCGCAGAGCGCAAGTCTGTTGACGTTATTCTTAGTGCTGTAATACACTTCACCGTCGTTTTTTAATACGATTTCAAACAATACTTCGCCGTGCTTTGCCGTCGCTTTGGGGTTTTGGGGAGTTGTTCCGTACGCCCATTGCGTAATTGAAGGTGCTGTCAACCAGCCGTTCGTAGCCTTGTTTACTTTGAACTCGTACGGCTCGGCGGCAAGGGCGGAATAGTTTTCGGTTTCGTCAACCTTGCCCCACAGATAGTAAGTGCCGCAGGATAATTTATTTAATTCCGCCGCAATCTCTTCGGTAACCATCCCTTTGGTTGCGGTAAAGCTTCCAAGCTTGCTTACTTTGTTTTCCCCTTCGGCATCGGTCGTCACATAATATTCGACGGGAGTACCGGACAAACACGAAGCACTGAACAAATTACTGCGCCTTGAATAGTCGCTCCAATCCCAGTCGTCAATGCCTACGTTTGTTACCCACTTGTTCTGCATAACGGTTATCACGAAGTCAACCGTTATTATTCCGTCTGTTACATTAGGAACGGGCTTGCCGTTCTCTGTCCAAACGTAATTTTTAGTATCGGTAAGCTTAAGCTTAATATGATGGGTGCCGACAGCAGTGTAACCGCTTGCAAACGCCTCAGTGTCAACCACTTCGTACAAAGCGTTACCGTCATTATCGGTTATTATAGTTAAGTCGGGCTTTTGCGCTTTGCCAGTGTATTCACGCGGAGTAATTACAGGCTTGGGCATACTCGCAGGCTTTATTTCGTATTTGAGTATAACCGGCGCTGTGATGTCCTCCTCTTTATTCTTCCAGCGGTATGCGGAGGGATTAACAAACTCTATCTTAGCGTAGTAGGTGCCGACATCGGTTTGACTGTTGTCCGAAATTTTGAATATCGAAGCGTTGCCTTTAATATTCGCAGTCTGTTCAAGACCATTATAAGTAAATGAGGTTCTTGATAATACAGGTTCTTCCACCTCCTGATATAGGTAGACTGTATATTTACCATCGTCGGAAGATGCGTAGTTTTTCATCGTAGCCTTGTAATAAACTACGTATTTATCGGGGATGTTTATTATATCATTCCACTCTTCCGAATCCGCAGTATAGTAAGCGTTTTTGTCCTCCATACGTATAAGATGGAAAGAAAGCACGGGTGCTTCATCGTAAAATTCGTCAGCGCGGTCAGCCCAGTATGCGTATTTCGTGTTGCTCAAAGCGGCAACCGTCTTTTTGTCGATTAAATTAGGGAAAGTCGGTTGGATATCGAAAAATTCGGAAAAATCACCACCCAAAGAGTTGAACTCTATTTCACGAGCCGCCGTGGAGGAATTTTCAATTTGAAGCTTACCGGGGAAAACCTCAAACGTATATGCGTTTGAAATTCCTTCGTAATCGACCGAATTCCTTTCAATACCTTCAGGACCGCCGTTCCACCAATTATAATGATAACTGACGTTGACCGATACGGCTGTAAAAACTACTCTGTAACTGCCTACGGGAGTGTATTGGTTGATATACTGTTCCCAGTTACGGCGAGGCTGGTTTTCGCAAATTAATTGATTGCCGCGATACAGTGTGAAAGTAACAATATCCTTTACTCCGTCTCGCCAATCGGATTCACACTCAACTTTGTTCCAGTCAAGCCCCCCGTTATTGCCGTTGGTCAGGAAGAAAATTATTTCACCGTCTATTTTCAGTTCATATCCTTCCCTCTGCTCTATTATCCTGCCTTCCGTGTTGCCGTAAGGCGTCATATTGGCGCGCAACTCGTCGCCGTGCCTTAGTAACGGCATATTTACTTCGTCAGCAGAAAATGCACCGAAAGTCCATGAGGACATTTTGTAAGAGACAGCCTTTTCCGTACCCACATACTTACTTGAAACGTCAAGGAATTCGTTGGTGAAATGTGCGATATACCAAGTTTTGGTAATGGTATACGTTCCGTCATCGTTTCTATCAATAGTTACGCCTCTGCCATTTAAGCTTTTCATCGCTTCATCAGTGCGGTTAGTTAAAAGCTTATAGTTTTCGGAAGCAGGTCCGACTACGGCACGAGCCACATATTTTCCGCTTTCTTTTGCTTCACAAACACTGCTGTATGTCGCGTTATAATAATAGCCTTCGCCATAATCCTGGTCGCGGGTCAAACGGATACGGCACCCGCTGCTTTTAGCAATATATCCTACTAACGAATGGATTACGGATTTGCTTTCATCCTTTACGGGTTGCCAGCCTATCCAGCTAGCATTTGGCGCCAAAGCAACTTCATTTGTAGAATAGTAGTACTTTGCCGGTCCGTTTGTCTTTTCATAATATAAGTAACAGTAAACGTCACCGTCCGCTAATGAAGCACCGCTTCCGGAAGCAATTTCCCACTGCATATTTAAACCGTTGCAGAGGTCTACTTCCTTAACGATAATTTCAAGAGTAAAAACGGTGTTAGTGTATAAATTATCGTCATTGCCCACGGTAAACGTATAGACGCCTATATCTTTAACTTCCGTAACCGTTTCGCTTCCCTTTGTTACGGTTATATTTTCAGCAGGTATCTGGTTGCCTTCTTCTATATCACCGATAAACGCTTTGACGCTTTGGTTTTCAATATAATCTACGCGGGGGTCGTATTCCCTCTTAGTACTGTTGCTCTCGATTTCCCCACCCGCACAGCTCCAAACCAAGGCTTGCGTGCCTTCGTCGGCAGCGGGGGATAAAACCTCCGTTTCCTGAGCAGAAGCCTGTAAACCGCTATTAAATAGGGACGTAAATGCGCAGACGCTTGTCGAAATAAACAGAGCTGAAAGCACGCCGAGCGCCGACGCAAATAAACGTTTGACCGTTTTTGACATAATTAACCTCTTTTATTTATTAGTATGAGCAATAGCGCAGGTATTAAAATACCGTGCACTTTTCATAATAAACTTATTTTATTCTATCACTTAACCGTGTTTTCGTCAAGTGGCGAAAAAAATTTTTTCGAAATTAATACCTATTTTGTCGAATTCTGTAATAATCAGCACAAAAAAACGCCGCTTTGAGCTTTTAAATGCGCAAAACGGCGTTTTTGTATATTAAATATTTTTATAAAGTTATTTGTTTTCGGAAGATTTTTCCTCCGTTTCCACAGCCTGCTGTTCCGCAACGGGCGCCTCTGTCGGTGCAATCGGCGCCTCGACGGGTTGTTCTGTAACAGGTTGAGTTTCAATCGGCTGAACTGCGACGGGCTGCTCAATTACCGGTGGCTCTGCAACAGGCTGAACTGCTATGGGTTCTTCAACGGGTTGACCCATAGCCGGTTGCTCTACGAAAGGCTGCTCCGCTATGAATTGCGCTTCAACGGGCTGAGCTTCTACCGGCTGCACTACGACGGGTTGAGCTGCGGCAGGCGCAGGTTTAGGTTTGCGGAATATCGTCTTTATACCCAAGCCGTACTTCCAGAGTTCGGTCAGGAACAAGAAACAGCCTACGGCAAATACAACGGCAAGCACGCCGAGCACAGATATGCCGACTATCCAAGTCGTTATATCGGAATCCGACTCTGGTGAAATTGTAAACGCTATTTCCGCAACCAAGGTTTCGTAACCGTCCGCGATGGCTGTCGCAACCAGTTTATAGCTTCCCGCCTTGGAAGGCTTTGAGTCAAGCACGGTGCCGTCGGAAGTCGTATAATCAAAGAATACCGTTCCCGCCTTGGCGCTGCCGACAGGCTCTGAGGTCTTATTACCTACCGTCCAGCCCTGTATGTTGGGCGCAACGCTCCAGCTGTTTACCGCCAGAACGGTAACTTTTTCCGTTACGGAAAACTTTAATTCCGCTTTTAAATCGTTATAGCCGGGGGCGTGCGCGGTTACTTCAACTATGTATTCGCCTGCCTCAGCGGGTGCGGCGTTAAGCAAAGTGCCGTCCAAGCTTTTATAAACGTAGCTGATACTGTTCCCCGCCTTTGCCTTAGCAACCGGAACATTGGGTTCGTCGCCTTCTTCCCAGCCCGCTATCGAGGGAATAGTTGTCCATTCGTTTGTGTTGGGGGGCAGAGTGCGCAGACCTATTTTGAACCCTACTTCCGCCCTTAAATCTTCATATCCGTCCGCCTTAGCAATCGCTATGAGGACGTACTCTCCCTTTTCTTCGGGAACGTCGTACGTCGCCGTGGAATCGTCCGCGCCCTTAACTTTATATTTGAATTCTACTAAACTGCCGGGTGCTTGCGCTTGTCCTACGGGAGTGTTAGGCTCGTCACCCTCTTCCCAGCCCTGAATGTTGGGAACGACCGTCCAGTTGTTCACTGTGGCGGGGAATACGCGGAATTTATAATCGTGGCTGCCTATGCCCGAATAATCCGAAGTGCCGTCTGCACTTGCTTTAAGCGTATACCAGCCCGCCTTCATTTGGGTGCGGTTGTCGGGTTTACCTTTTACGTTGCTGTAATATAACACTTTGCCGTTTTCACTGTATATTTCAAATTTAGCAACGCCGAATTTAGGCTCGCCAACGGGAGCGTTGGGCTCTTCACTCTCCGTCCAGGGCGCAACGTTAGGCTCTACCTTCCAACCGTTGACGGCGGGGCCTACTTCAAAATTCACTTTTGCTTCAAGCTTGTCGTATCCGTCTTTTGCTTCAACGGTTGCTTTCATTGCGTATTTGCCCGCAGGTATAAAACCCAACTTATCCTTGAACCCGTCAAGCGAGGTTTTCTCGGTATCCGCGATTATATTTCCGTTGCTGTCGGCTTCATAAAAAGTATAAACGACGTCCGCCGCATCGCCGTGTACGGGCGCGCCGACGGGTTTGATAAATTTGGGATTATACTCGTCGTAAGTCCAGCTTGCAATTTCCGGCATTACTGCCCAACCGTTAGGCTGTGCGGTATCCGCAGCCGCCGTGCGGGGATTAAGTATACATACCCCGGCAACTATTGCAACCGCAGCAATCACGGAAGCAAACAGAGCAATAAAAGACCGTTTAAGTTTAATCATTTGTAACTCTCCAAAAGTTTCTTAAAGCAAAAAATTTAAAATCAGTTTATTCAAGTCCTTCAACCTTGACGTGCACACCGAAAAATTCCGGCAGACTGTACTTGAAAAATATATGGAATTTAGATATCGTATCCTTATACTTTATAGACCAGTCGGTAACTACACCGTATAAACTGTCTAAAGCAAAATCTCCGTTTTCCCTGCTGTCGACGCTCGCGTCCCTGTTGTCGCCCAAAAGGAACATACAGTTCTCTTCGACGAGGTGCCACTCGTCTGCAACGCCGTTTTTACTGTAAGGATAATTGTTTTTGCCGGGGTCGGTTTTTCTGTCCTCGCCAACGTAGCTTTCTTCTATAAGAGTGAACTCATCCTCGCCTGCGTACATTACGTACAGGTCGCCGTCTACAATTTTAACCTTGTCGCCGCCGAAAGCCACCGCGCGCTTGATTATCGCGGAGCGGTCGTTCCTTATAACCACCACTATATCTCCGTAGGTCGGTTTTGCAGTAGGGCTTACGTAAACGTAGTCGCCGCCGTGCTTATCGTCAAAGGTTGCGCCGTTAAGCGTGGGATACATAGAATGCTGCACAACGTAAATTCCCTTAAACAGTACGCCGAAAATAATTTCACCGATAATAATGATTATTATAAAGCCAATAAGAACGTTAAGTATTATGGCAATTTTAAGTCTTTTGTCGCCTTTGCTCTGACGCTCGTTCAAATTTTTCGCCATGTCTCTTTTAGTATATTCCGTTTTGCAAAAAATGTCAACTTAGATAAATGAAAAATTGCCGCAGCTTATCATACGGCAATTTTTATGTATTTTTTAAATAATTTACGGCACAAGCAGGGTTCCCCTGCGTCCGTGAGCTTTATTAGTACATTTCAATAAATGCGTCGCGTTCGGCGCCTACCGAAACGTATTTTATCTTGCAGCCGCAAAGCTTTTCCAAAAGCGCGATGTAGTCAAGTGCTTCCTTGGGTAAATCTTCCTTTTTTCTGCAACCCGTAATGTCGCAGTGCCAGCCCTTTACCTTTTCAAACACAGGCTTGCAGTCGTCCAAAACGTCGGTGAAGGGGAATTCATCCAAAACCTTGCCGTGAAGATTATAGTGAGTACAAATTTCTATCTCGTCGTAATCGTCCAGAACGTCAAGCTTTGTCAAAGCAATTTCGTCCGCGCCCTGACAGCGTATGCCGTAGCGCGAAGCCACTACGTCGAAGGGACCTACTCTTCTGGGCCTGCCGGTCGCCGCGCCGTACTCGCTGCCGAGCTCGCGCAATCTGTCCGCCTTTTTGCCGAAGTATTCGCAGGTGAAAGGTCCCGCGCCGACGCAGCTCGAATACGCCTTCATAATGCCGACGGAGTTTGTAAGCCTGAGGTTGGGAACTCCCGCGCCGATAGGTGCGTACGCCGCTATAGTTGACGACGACGAGGTATAGGGAACTATGCCGTAGTCAATGTCGCGCAAAGCGCCGAGCTGTGCTTCGAACATAACGTTCTTGCCTTCCTCCACCGCTTTATTGAGATATAAACCCGTATCGGTAACAAACTTTGCAAGCTGTCTGCCGTATGTTTCGAAGTAGTCGATTACCTCGTCAACCGTAACTGGCTTGAAGCCGTATGCACGTATGGTCATATTTTTCCATGCGACTATGTCGGGAACGCGCTTATATAAAAGCTCGGTATTTAAAAGCTCGCCCATACGGAAAGCCTTTTTCATATACTTATCTGCATATACGGGCGCGATACCGCGGCGGGTTGAACCGTAAGGCTTGCCTGTAGCTTTGGCAAGGCGGTCCTCCTCCATTTCGTCCTGCAACACGTTGTATGGCATTGTAATAATAGCCTTGTCGCTTATCTTGAGGTTTTCGGGGGAGATAATAATACCGCCTGCCCTCAACCTGTCGATTTCGCCGCAGAGGTGCTTTAAGTCGATTACCATACCGCAGCCGAGCACATTTACAACGTTGTCGCGCAGTATGCCGGAAGGAAGCAGATTTAAAATAAACTTGCCCTTCTCGTTTATTACGGTATGGCCCGCGTTGTTGCCGCCCTGATAGCGGCAGACTACGTCGTAATTTTCAGAAAGCAGGTCAACCATTCTGCCCTTGCCTTCGTCACCCCAGTTAATTCCGCAAATACTCGTAAGCATATTTACTCACCTTCAAATTTAGTACGTTAGATATTATAGTATATATCACTGTTACAGTCAAACTATTTAATTCACGAAAAATTTAATTTTCTACTTCGTCCGCCGTTAAATCCTCTTGCTTTCCAGCAAGCTCTTCCAGATATTTAACCGTTTCCTTTCTGTCGTCCGTTTCGCACTCGAATACTATCGTTTCACCCTCGCCGAGCACCGCCTCGCCGTCGGGCACGGTTTCGTTACCCTGTAAATCGATACGCGCAACCACTAAGCCGTTTGTAGGCCAGACTATGCTGCGCACGGACTTTCCGATAATTTTTGCGTCCTCCCCGATACGAAGAGTAAAGCGCAGTTTTTTAACGTTATTGTAAAGTCCTTCCTCCGCAATATAACCGTGAAGATTTTTTTCATAAATGGCTTCCGTTCTGAAAATAAACCCTACCGCGTAACCTATCACAATTCCGAGTATTGCGGGCAGGAAGTTTGCAAAGCTTCCCGTAAGCTCGAACACCATTACAATACCCGTAACTGGCGCCTTAACTATACAGGTGAAGAAGGCAGCCATACATATTATTACGAAGTAGTCGCCGCACTCCTTGGGCATACCAGCGCTCTGGAAGGCGAGCGACAAAACCGCGCCTATTCCCGAGCCTATTGCAAGCATAGGGATAAACACTCCGCAGGGAACGCCGCACCCCATAGTCATCACCGCCGTAATAAAGCGGATTACGACTATTATTATAAGGCTTGCGATAAGGCTTAATCCGAACACGCTTTCGATGGACATTTCAGTTTGCCCGCCGTGGGTTACAAGGTCTTCTATAAGGAAATGACCGCCACCGATTGAATACAAGGTAATTAGTCCGAACGACGCGGCAAGCGTGAACGGTATAATGTATTTGCCCGCACCCTTTAAAAAGGTTATCTTTTTGAAAAGCTTTTTAAGTACGAATACGAGGTGATAAAAGCCAACTCCGCACAGAGAAGTTATTGTTGCGCCTATCGCAAGATAGAGATAGGACAGCGCATCAAAGTCGTGAAATTCGAAACCGTGAAAAGCAAAGCCGACCGAGAAATCGAGCGCGGGGCGTATCGCGTTGCGCATTACGAGGGCGGTTATTACGCTTATCGTAGCGCAGATGAATACGCGCGGAGAAAACGAATGGAAAGCCTCCTCCATTGCAAACACGACGCCCGTTATGGGAGCGTTGAACGCAACGGCAAGACCTGCGCTTGCGCCGCTTGCAATCTGCAGCCTTTTAATCATCATGTTGCGCCTGCAAAGCATACTCGTTGCCGAACCGCAACAGCCGCCGAGCTCGAGAGACGGTCCCTCCGCTCCTGCGGGGTAACCCATGAACACGCACGCAAGCGAAGCCGCGAACATAGAGCACAGCGTTACGTACCACTTGAATTTAACTATGCCGCGCGCCGCGCCCTCTATCTGAGGAATACCGCTTCCGCGTATCATGGGCACGAACCTGACTGCCGTTCCTATTACTACCGCGCCCGCCGCAACGCCTAAAAAGAGCAGCGGAATGAACGCGGGATTTTCCAAAAGCAGAGTATAGAGCTTAACCGAGGTATCCTCGCCAAGCGACATAAGGATATTGTAAAAAGTGATTACAACACCCGCGAATAAACCGGTCAGCACGCTCATTATAAATAAGTTAAGCGCGTTGTCCCAGAACAAATTTAAGTTTCTTCTCAACTTAGTATTCATACTTGAATAATATACCACTTATTGCAAAAATTGTCAAAATAAAAGACGGCGGATTTACTTTTCCGCCGCCATTTATTTTTTTATTTCACTCCATACAAAATGTCAAAATAGCTGGGGTACGGCCAGAAGTCGGACGAGGTTAAAGTTTCCATTTCGTCAACGTACTTTCTTAAGCTTTCCATATCCGGTATAATCACGTGCGCCATTGCCTGTGCGGATTTAATGACGTCCTGCATATTTATCTTCTTTAAATCGCTTTCGATTTTGTTTACCGCGTCGCTTGCGCTGTCGTTAAGCTTGGAAAGCCTTTCAATTAAGTTCATTTCCGTCCTGCAGGGCAAGCTCTCGCTTACCGTCTTTTTGGAAGCAACGTTCTGGCACAGGTCGGCAATGAAATCGGATACGGCGGGAATAACGTCGCGCTTTGCCATTTCGACCATAGTCAAAGCTTCGATATTGATTATCTTCGTGTAGTTTTCAAGGCGGATATCGGCGCGCGCCTTTGCCTCGGCACGCGTATAGACGCCCTGCCTTACGAACACTTCTATATTCTTCTCTTCGTACAAAACCGGAACTGCGTCGGCGGTGTTTTTATGATTTAACAGTCCGCGCTTAGCCGCCTCCGGCTCCCATTCGGGACCGTAACCGTCAAGGTTGTAAATTATGCGGTAATGAGCTTTAAGCTCGCGCTTTATAATTTCCTTTGCAGTCTTTTCAATATCGGCTTTGCCTTCAAGCTCGTCAGCAAACTGCCCGAGCGCATCGGCAACTATCGCGTTTAAGCTGATATTTGCGTCGGCAACGTTAGCCTGCGAACCGAGGCTGCGGAACTCGAACTTGTTTCCGGTAAACGCAAAGGGCGAAGTCCTGTTTCTGTCAGTTGCATCCTTGGGGAATATGGGACTTTCGGGCACGCCTATCGAGCCTTGCAGCTTAGCGCCCGAAACGTAATTGCCGCCGTTTACTATGCTGTCCACAATCGCGCCGAGCTGGTCGCCGAGGTATATAGATATAATCGCGGGGGGCGCTTCGTCCGCACCCAGACGGTGGTCGTTACCGGCGGACGCGACGAATGCACGAAGTATTCCCTGATAGTCGTCCACCGCTTTGATTACAGCCGTCAAGACGAGCATAAACAGAGTGTTCGATTCGGGATTTTCACCCGGCTTTAAAAGGTTGAAACCCGTGTCAGTGGATATGGACCAGTTGTTGTGCTTACCGCTGCCGTTAATGCCCTTGAAAGGCTTTTCGTGCAGAAGGCATACAAGCCCGTGGCGGCGCGCAACGTTTTTCATAACCTCCATTGTGAGCATATTCGTATCCACCGCGACGTTAGCCGAGGAATATACGGGCGCCATTTCGTGCTGGGCGGGCGCAACCTCGTTGTGCTTGGTCTTGGATAAAATACCGTAGCTCCACAGCTCCTCGTCCAAATCGCGCATAAAGTCCGCAATGGTGGGCTTGATTGCGCCGTAGTAATGGTCTTCAAGCTCCTGCCCGCGCGTTACGGGCGCACCGAAAAGCGTCCTGCCCGTGAGTTGTAAATCCTTGCGCTTATAGTACTCCTCTTCGGAAATTATGAAATATTCCTGTTCGGGACCTGCGTCGCACTTGACTTTTTTGCACTCTATGCCGAAGAATTTTAAAACCCTTTTAGCCTGCTTGTCGAGCGCCGTCATCGAGCGCAGAAGGGGTGATTTTTTATCGAGCGTTTCGCCCGTGTACGATACGAAAACCGTAGGTATGTAAAGCGTGCCTCCCTTTACGAACGCTGGGGACGTAGGGTCCCACGCAGTGTAGCCGCGCGCCAGATGCGTAGCACGCGAGCCGCCAGAAGGGAAGCTGGACGCGTCGCTTTCGCCAATAATCAGACTTTTACCCGTAAGGCGCATTATTACTTTGT
>JAIDRY010000185.1 GCA_029061465.1 Clostridia bacterium | reverse complement strand
TTATATCACCGCATTTTGGGTTTGTACATACCCCAATTTAAAATTTATTGCAATTTTTTTAGTTTTCTGTTAAGATACGGATATGAAGCTGTATATAAGCGTCAATTCCGTAGCCGACGGCACCGACTACGGCGGCGAACAAATTATAGACGCGCAAAAGGGCGAATACCGCCTTGACGAAATATTCCGTTTGCCGTTTTTCCGAATTGTGATTGACGAAATAATAGACGGCGCGCTGTGTTTCAGACTTATGGAAGGAGCCGAGGCGCACTACTTTGTTTTGGACAAAAGCGAGCGCACTGCGCAATTTCACCGCGACACAAGCTTAGGCGCGGACGACTTTTTATTTGAGCTGTATGATGACTAAGGAAGAAATATTATCGTATATTAATACTTTACAAAACGCGACCTTCGACCAGCCGTTTGAGGGCGATTTTTCCTCAACCGTTTTGCGCGTTAAAGACAGCAAAAAGTGGTTCGGTATAATTCTTACCGCGTCCGAAAATTATTTTAAACTGAATAATATCCCCGTGCCAACCGACAAAACGGTGCTTAATTTAAAGTGTCCGCCCGGCTTGCGGGAGTTTTTACAAACGCAGTACCCATGCGGAATTTTGCCCTCGTACCATATGAATAAAAAGCTGTGGATTTCAATAATTCTTCAATCCGCCGTGCCGAAAGACGATATAATAAAACTAATTAATTTAAGCTATGATTTGGTAAGTAAATAATAACCGTCTTGCTTTAAAGTGCAGACGGTTATTTTTATTTCGCAAATTCAACGTTTATAATAACCGTAATTTTACAAAGAAATCCTTGCTTTTGTTCCAGATTTAGAATATAATATTCTTGAACAGCTTGAGGTGTGAAATGAAAGATTTTATTTCCGCAAAAGAGACCGCCAAAAAGTGGAATATTTCTCAACGACGTGTTGCAATTCTTTGCGCGGAAAATCGTATCGACGGTGCAATGATGGTCGGCAATATGTGGATAATACCGAGTACTGCCGAAAAACCTATTGACAAGCGTACGATACGTTACAAAAAACAAAATGTCGTACAAATAAAGCCATTTGTTAAATGGGTTGGCGGGAAAAGCCAGCTTTTAAATGAGCTTGAAAAAATGCTCCCGTCAGACGGTGAAAAGGTTTTAACTAAATACGTTGAACCTATGGTCGGCGGTGGCGCGTTGCTTTTCGATATACTGTCTAAATTTGATTTTGAGCAAATTTATATTGGCGATATAAACGCCGAACTTATCAATGCTTATAAAGCTATTAAAAGCAATATAGATGCTCTTATATCAAGGCTGACAGAAATGCAACTTTTGTTTTTGCCTAAGAACCAAGTCGAGCGCAAAGAATTTTACTACTCTGCACGGGATAAATTTAACGCTCTTGAACTTAATAAAGACAATTCAACAGAAAAAGCCGCACTGTTTATATTCTTGAACAAAACGTGCTTTAACGGCTTGTACCGTGTAAACCGTAAAGGAAAATTTAACGTTCCTATGGGAACCTATAAAAATCCTTGCATTTGCGATAAAGATAATTTGCGGAACATTTCAAAGGCATTACAAAACGTTGAAATAGTTTGCGGTGATTACTCACTTTCTAAAAACATTATAGACAAAGAAAGTTTTGTTTATTTAGATCCGCCCTACAGGCCTATTTCTCAAACTTCGGGTTTTACTTCATACAACGCGGACTTATTTGATGATAAAGAACAGATACGTTTAGCGCAATTTATTGACGAAATAAACGGAACGGGCGCAAAGATTGTTTTAAGCAATTCGGACCCACAGAATATCAATGAAGAAGACACTTTCTTTGAAGAACTCTACAAATCTTATACAATTAAAAAAGTCGAAGCAAGCCGTATGATAAACAGCAAGTCAGACGGCCGCGGAAAAATAAAAGAATTACTTATCTGCAATTAAAGGAGAAATTATGAAAATACGTAACGGACAAGAAGAAATAACTATACACGGCGAAAGAAAAAAATCGATAATAGAATTTGATTTTGAAAATTACACATTATTTGTTTTTCAAGGCACTATATCGGCTTTTGATATTCTTATCAAATACAGAAAAGACGGGTTAAGAATCCGCACGCCTAAACATATTCACTGGGCGGTTGATATGTTGATAAAAATGCAGCGTGAGCAAAAACTTGCAAGTGATTTTCTCAACGAAGCCAAGAAAATATGGATAAATTGCAAACCGCTAAAGAGCAATGATTTTGATACATTAAAAAATTTAGTTGAAAATTGTAATATTGATGTCGATAAATATAAAAAGCTTAATTCTTACGGTGAATACCCTGTGGATTTCCTTTTTGTTTTAATGCTATTATTATCCACACAGGAAAAAACCAATAGAGCAGACGCCTATATGTTTGGAAATATTATTGATGAATTACTTGAATCAGATTATGACATTTTTAAAATAGTTTCGACAGCAGGTTATAACGGAAGAAGATAATACAGTCATTGCAATTATACGCTTACGTAATAGTTGCACTTTCAAGTAACAACAAAAAGCTCCCGGACAAATTGTCCGGGAGCTTTTAACTACACATAATTATTTATTTCCAATCACTTTATACAGTTTTTCAAAACTATCTTTGCTTTCGCAAGGATAGTCCGGCATAACGTATTCATCGGTATTGGTACTGTCTATTCTATACCATTTTTTGGTGGATATTTGTATGTATAATCCTGTATTCGGCAAATAGAAATACGTTATCTCGCCGTAGCTGTTTACAGCGTTCGCCGACGGTTCGCCTACTATTTTGCCCAAGTGATTATCTTGTATCAGCATAGCAAAATCCTTTGCCGCCGAAAAAGAACCGTAATCGGTAAGTACGTAGACGTTTCCGTCAAACAGTAAATTATTGTACCGGTTATTGGATATTTCAGGACTGCTATGAAAATCTATAAAGCCCCAACGCCAATCATACGGACCGTCGTAATAGCTGTCAACGGGAAGATACTTTATAAACTCGTTGCCTACCATAGAACTGCCGCCACCGTTACCGCGCAGGTCTACCGCCACGTTTTGTATATTCTTCTGTTTTACTTCCGTGAACATTGCGTTTACGCAATCGATATAAGCCTGATTGTAATTGCACTCCGTAAGAGTAAGTACGGCAAGGCTTTTTTGCTCGTCAATATCGTAATACACAAAATCTTTGGGTTCGCTCGGCGTGTGATACTCATTGCGGATTTCTACAAATTCGTTCCAGCTCACAAAGTCGCTTGCGGTGTACGTTTCCTCGATTGTATTCTCACCATTCGACCACGTGTAAATGAACGGTGCGGAATAGCCTAAGAAATCGAGAGTTTCAAGGCTGCCTAAATCTATATTTATCCAATCTTCCGTTTCGTAACAGTAATACGGCTTCGCGTCCTCATAGATTTGTTTTACCGTTTTACCGTTGATTGCAGATATATCGTAGCCTTGGCTGTACTTTTGCGGTAATGCTTTTAGGTATGTATCCACGAGAGAGCTTATGTAAGTGGACGTGTGCGCGTCGCCCATAAGATGCAATACGGATTGCATTTCCCGACGTAAGTCGTTTACGGTGATTTTATCCCGTTTTTGCAATCTGCCCAAAGCCGCATTGTAAGCGGTTTTAATTTCGTCCGTAAGCCCGTTCTTAAACATAGGGTGCGTTCTTTCAAGATGATTATTAAGTGCGTTAAAATCCTCTTTCGCGGCTTCATATGAGATGACCTCGTCATAGTTCAACCTTACGCCGTCGTAATACTTGAAAGCGTACGAGTTCCAATACGGAACCATATACGGTAAAAACGAACAGACAACAGCTACAAGTCCGAATACTATCGGCAAAACTATTTTTGTAACGAGTTTGGTTCTGAAAATTATAAGGTAAGCAACCAAACCGCCGCAAAAAAGCACGCTCAAAAGTACAGTTACCCATTCGGGAAAATTAGCGCAAAATATATTTATGGGAATAAGGGCAAATGTCAAGACAGCCAATAAGCCAAGAGTAGACATACTGATTATCTTTATTACTTTCCGGTTATTCTCAATCCAGGTTTTGACGTTCACTTTTCTTTCTCCGTTAATCATTATTTTATCAGTATAATTAC
>JAIDRY010000184.1 GCA_029061465.1 Clostridia bacterium | reverse complement strand
TCTTGAAAGCTTTTTCAATACTTTTTTCACAAAAATCTCGAAAATTTGCAAATTTTTTTAAAAAATATACTTTTATTCATTTTTCATTGTTGCCGTAATAAAAAATTTATGATATAATACTATATATCCATAGCCGAGTGGAAATAAAACTGATAAGGTTTTGACGGCACAATTAATCGTAATTCTGCGTTGAACCCGCTTGCCGTACGTCATTGTACGCCTTCACGGCTTCGCCTTGATTTGCGCTTAATTGCACTCGTCAAAACTGCAAAGCACCTTAACGATTGATTTATTGGTTGATTTGTGGCAAAGGCGACTGAAACTGTACTGAACGTACAGTAAAGGAGCATTTGCCGAAAAGCGACAATAAGGCGGCGTTAAGGCTTATAGGGTTCTATTTCCACTCGGCTACTCGACAGGAGGTCAGGATTGGGAAAGACATTACTTCTAAAACTTAAAGAATCGCTTATATCGGTTTTACCGGTTGCGGCTATCGTGCTGGTACTCTCCTTTACCCCGCTTGTCGATTTGACCGTAACCGAAACGGTATCTTTTGCGGTTTGCGCGGTGCTCTTAATTCTCGGAATAGGGCTTTTCAATCTTGGTGCGGACCTTGCAATGACGCCTATGGGCGAACACGTGGGTTCCGGCCTTACCAAGTCGAAAAAGCTTGGAATATTAATTTCCGTATGCTTTTTAATGGGACTTTTGATAACCGTTGCCGAGCCCGACCTCTCCGTACTTGCGGGACAGGTAAAGGCCGTTATGAACAGCACCGTTCTAATTGTAACCGTAGGCGTAGGCGTAGGTATTTTCCTGGTGCTTGCAGTATTGAAGATAGTTTTCAGACTTAACCTTTCAATGCTGTTGATGTTCTTCTATATGTTCCTTTTCGCGCTGTGCGCGTTGCTTATACAAAGCGGAAAAACAAGCTTTTTGCCCCTTTCGTTCGATTCGGGCGGCGTTACTACCGGCCCCATTACCGTTCCGTTTATAATGGCTTTGGGCGTCGGCATTGCAACGACTATCGGCGGCAGAAACGCAAATGAAAACAGCTTCGGTTTAATCGCACTTTGCTCGATAGGTCCTATGCTTGCCGTTATCGTGCTCGCTATGTCCTCTAACGGCGAGATGTCGCCCGAGGCAATAGAAAATCTTGCAAAATACGCAACCGTACAGGACAGCCTTAACGAGCTTGGCCACGTTATATTAAACACAATTAAAAACGTAGGGCTTGCGCTCGGACTTGTCGTCGTATTCTTCTTCGTACTGCAATTTACGATTTTAAAGCTTCCCAAAAAGAAGTTAATTCAAATAGGTATCGGCATTGCGTATACCTTCGTAGGATTAATTATTTTCCTTACCGCGGTCGAAGTAGGATTTATGCCTATCGGCTTTAAGCTCGGTCAGAGCATTGCAAATCTTCACCCCGCAGTTCTGGTTGTGTTCGGACTTGTAATAGGTATGGTCGTCGTACTCGCCGAGCCTGCCGTTCACGTTTTGAACAAGCAGGTTGAAGAAATTACGGGCGGCGGCGTTAAGAAAATAGAAATGCTTTTGGCGCTTTCACTTGCGGTGGGCGTGTCAATTGCGCTTTCTATCATAAGAATGATTTTCCAGTTCTCGCTACTCTACTACCTCATTCCAGGTTATATGATTTCGCTGGGGCTGTCGTTCTTCGTACCGAAGATTTATACGGCGATAGCGTTCGACTCCGGCGGCGTTGCTTCGGGACCTCTGACGTCGAGCTTCATTCTCCCCTTGGTTGTGGGAGCGTGTATAGCTCTTTCGGGCGGTTCGGCGGAGAATATAATGACAGACGCTTTCGGCGTTGTGGCAATGGTAGCAATGACTCCCCTTATTACGATACAAGCGCTCGGCTTCAAAGCCGTAATGTCAGCTAAGGTGCGCCAGAAGATAGCGATGAAGCGCATTCTTTCAGCCGACGACGAACAGATTATCTATTTCAGCAGGTGACGGCTATGGCAGAGAAAAAAGTAAAAGAAAAAAACCTTGCAAGAAAGGAATTAAAACGCAAGGTAGCCCAGCGCATAAAGCCTGCGGCAAACACGGTTACTTCAAACAGATTAAAGCTACTGGTTACGATAGTCGGCAGAAGAAAAGCCGAATATTACGAGGATTTGTTGCAGGAATTTGACGTTAATATGCAGATGACTGCGCTTGCCAACGGCACGGCTACCGAAAAGACTTTAAGCCTTTTGGGTCTTACGGATACCGACAAGGCAGTGATATTCAGCGTTATTCAGGAAAGTAAAATTCCCGACGCGCTGCATATGCTGGAAGATAAATTCAACACTATTAAAGACGGAAAGGGCATTGCCTGTACGCTGCCCATATCAAGCCTTATAGGCACGCTGATATACGGATTTTTAAGTAATAACAGAATGGCGGTCAAGGAGGAAACCAAGTAATGAGCGAAATTAAATACGAAATGATTTTATGTATCGTAAACACGGGCTTTTCCGAAACCGTTATGGACGCAGCCAAGGAAGTAGGCGCGCGCGGCGGTACGGTTATTCACGCACGCGGCACTGCGAATAAGGAAGCCGAGCAATTCTTCCACATTACTATTCAGCCCGATAAGGAAATAGTGATGATACTCGTTCCCGATACCATTAAGGACAAGGTTTTGCACGCGCTGTACACTCACGCGGGACTTAAGACCGAAGGTCAGGGAATTGCCTTCTCCGTACCCGTTGACGACGTTGTGGGAATATCCTCCCCCTCCGCTCAGCCCGCCCCCGCAGAAAGCGTTGAACCCGCTCCAGAAGAAACCGCGGAAGAAAACAAGTAACTTGTAAAAATATTAAAGCCGACAGGTTAATCCTGTCGGCTTTTTCTATGCGGTTTTTTCTTCAATTTTCAGTTTAAACTTTTGACCGTTAGGCAATAGGTAAAAAAGACTTTCACCGTCGAAGGATATTTCCCCGACGAAATAATCGTCAAACAGCGGTTTGATTTCTTCAAGCAACTCCTCTGCCTTTACAGGCGGTTCGTTTACAACAAGCGTATCACCTAACTTATTCCTTAAATTTTTACTACTGAAATTTACAAAGTTTTTCATAACAAGTACTCCTGTAATTTTTATCACTTTCGTTGCGCACCGATTGTGTACTTATATTATACACTCACTGTGTTTTACAGTCAAACAAAACGTATAACGCAGAGAGGATAATATAATGTAGAAAAAGGTCTTTGTTATGGGAAATTTGTCGTTATTTGTCGAAAGGCTAAAAGAATATATGACTGACTGCGGATTAAACGTTTCTACACTTGCCGACGAAATAAAATGCAGCCGTGCAACAATTTCAGGTCTGATAAATGAGGCGCACGTTCCGTCAACGGAAACTTTTATTGCGTTGGTGGAATATTTTAATTGTTCCGCAGATTATCTTCTTGGTTTGGTAGATTATCCGCGAATAACCAAATTTAAACCTGTAAAGCCGTTTTGCGAAACTTTGAGAAAATATCTTTCAGAAAGCGGAACAACCGAATATAGGTTACAGAAAGATTTAAAAGTTTCAAGCTCATTGACGTATAGGTGGCTGACAGGTATAGCTATCCCGAAAGTCGAAACACTTATCAAGATAAAAAAGAAATATGAATTATCTATCGATTACCTTTTAGGTCGTGAAAGTTAAATAACGCAAACCGCGCGGAGTGCAATTATGCACTCCGCGCGGTTAATTTTTGTGAACTTATATTTTATTTTTTACTTTCATAAGTCTTATGACTGCGGCGCGCTCGTTTTCGTCGAGCTTGGATTTGATATATTTTATAGTTTCTTCAAGCTGGGGTATCATAACGTATTCAAGGGCGTTTACGCGGCGCTTGTTGCGCTCAATTTCAACGGCAAGCATACGCACCGTCTTTTCAACTTCGGCAAGCTTTAACATTTTGGGAATTAACGCGCCGGCGCGTTCAACCGAATAGTCCGCCTCTCCAGTCATTTCCGAAAACGCATAAGGGAGACCTTCCGCACGCTTAGTCTGATTGACGGAAAGTGCAGGCACTTCAACGCCCATTACGCTGCCTGTGCCGCACTCGGCAGACACCGCAACCGACGGCATAGCAAATGCCGTTTCCGCCTGATAAGCGGGCGTAACCGACCTTGCCACGGAAAACTGCTTTAAGGTTTCGCCAAGCTCTTTTTCCACCTCGTCGCGAAGGCGCTTGTTCTCCTTGATTATTACGGAAAAGCGGCGAATCATCTCGTCCGATTTATCCTTTAAAAGTTTGTGTCCCCTGACCGCCGTATCGAGCCTTGCTTTCAGCTTTTTTAGCTCCATACGGGTAGGGTTTACGTTGAGTCTTGCCATAAATCCCTTTTTAATCTTTCATATACTTATCGATAAACTCTTGCTTGATACGCTTTAATTCGCTTCTGGGCAATATTTTCAAAAGCTCCCAGCCCAAGTCGAGCGTTTCCTCTACAGGTCTGTCTGCGGTGAAGCCCTGATTTATATACAGCTTTTCAAACTGTTCGGCAAACTTTGCGTAAAGCTTATCCGTATCGGAAAGCGCCGCTTCGCCGAGAATTGCCGAAAGCTCCTTGCACTCCTTTCCTCTTGCGTACGCGGAGAAAAGCTGGTTCATAGTACCCGCGTGGTCCTCACGCGTCTTGCCCTTACCTATTCCTTTGTCTTTAAGTCTTGACAGAGACGGCAAAACGTCGATGGGGGGATTAATTCCCTTTTTATATAAATCACGCGAAAGGATTATCTGTCCCTCGGTAATGTAACCCGTAAGGTCGGGGATAGGGTGCGTTTTATCGTCCTCGGGCATGGTCAGAATGGGTATCTGCGTGATAGAGCCTTCCGAGCCTCTTATTCTACCCGCGCGCTCGTAAAGAGTTGCGAGGTTGGTATACAGATAGCCGGGATAACCGCGTCTGCCGGGGACTTCTCGCCGTGCCGCCGATACTTCACGCAGAGCTTCGGCATAGTTTGTAATATCCGTCATAATTACGAGCACGTGCATACCGCACTCGAAAGCGAGGTATTCCGCGCACGTAAGCGCCATACGCGGGGTTGCGATACGCTCTACCGCAGGGTCGTTTGCAAGGTTGGTGAAAAGTACCGTTCTTTCAATAGCGCCCGTGCGCTTGAAGTCGTCAACGAAGTACTGCGCTTCTTCGAAGGTGATACCTATCGCCGCGAAAACTACGGCGAATTTGCTGTCGCCGCCCTTAACCTTAGCCTGCCTTGCTATCTGTGCGGCAAGCTCGGCGTGGGGCAGACCGCTCATAGAGAATACGGGAAGCTTCTGTCCCCTTACAAGGGTATTAAGTCCGTCTATTGCCGAAATACCCGTCTGAATAAACTCGTCTGGGTAATCTCGCGCGGCGGGGTTGATTGGCTCGCCGTTGATGTCCATTACCTTGTCTGGTATGACGGGCGCACCGCCGTCGCGGGGGTTGCCCATTCCGTCGAATACGCGGCCCAACATATCTCTCGATACTGCAAGCTGCTGGCTGTGGCCTGTAAATCTTGCCTTAGCCGTTGCAATGTGCAACCCTTGCGAATTTTCGAATAACTGAACTACCGCCTTGTCGCGGTTAATCTCCAAAACCTTGCCGTGGCGCACTTCGCCGTTAGAACATATTACGTCTACAAGCTCGTCGTACGTTACGCCCTCGACGCCATCGACGAGCATCAGGGGTCCGACGACTTCGCGGATTGTCTTATACTCCTTAAACATCTTCTTCCCCCCTTGCAAGCGCTTTAAGCTCGGTGTTGATTTCCTTTAATATTTCGTCAAATTCCGAAAGATTTTCTTCGGGTATATACTTTGCACGCCCTATCTTTTCCTTGCAGGGGCTTGAAAGTATTGCGTTCATATCCGCGTAATTTTCCACAGCCTCGCGTGCGCGGGCGTCGAATTCGCAGATAAGCTTTAACATCAAGTACTGCTTTTTAAGCGAGGAATAAGTGTCTATATCGTCAAATGCGTTTTGGTGCAGATAATCCTCGCGGATAATTTTCGCCGTTTCCATCGTGAGCCTGTCCTTTGAGGAGAGCGCGTCCACGCCGACGAGTCTTACTATTTCGTCGAGCGCCGCCTCCTCTTGCAGGACGGTCATAACGAACTGGCGGTATCTGTAAAATTCCTGACTTACTTTTTCGTCGAACCACTCCTTCAATCTGTCGGCGTAAAGCGAATAGCTTATCAGCCAGTCGATTGCGGGGAAGTGTCTTTTATATGCAAGCGACGCCGAAAGTCCCCAGAACACTTTTACTATTCGAAGGGTTGCCTGGGATACGGGCTCGGACAGGTCGCCGCCGGGAGGCGATACCGCGCCGATTGCCGTAACAGAACCGGTGCGCCCGCCCTTGCCTAAAATTTTAACTATGCCGGCACGCTCGTAGAATTCTGCAAGACGGCTTGAAAGGTATGCGGGGTAGCCCTCGTCGCCGGGCATTTCTTCGAGACGCCCGCTCATTTCGCGGAGCGCTTCCGCCCAACGCGAAGTTGAGTCCGCCATTATCGCAACGTTGTAGCCTTGGTCGCGGAAGTATTCCGCAATGGTTATACCCGTGTAAATTGAAGCTTCACGCGCCGCAACGGGCATATCGGAAGTGTTTGCAATGAGCACTGTGCGCTTCATTATAGGCTCGCCCGTCTTGGGGTCTTTAAGTGCGGGGAACTCGTTTAAAACGTCAGTCATTTCGTTTCCGCGTTCGCCGCAGCCGATATATACTATTATGTCCGCGTCAGCCCACTTTGCAAGCTGGTGCTGAACGACGGTTTTTCCGCTTCCGAAAGGACCGGGAACTGCCGCAACGCCGCCGCGCGCAATGGGGAAAAGCGTATCGACTACGCGCTGTCCCGTAACCATAGGCGTGTTGGGAGAAAGCTTTTCAGCGTACGGTCTGCCCTTTCTGACGGGCCATTTCCTGAGCATGCAGACGGGCTTTTTGCCGCTGTCCGTGCGGATTATCGCAACGGTGTCCTCTATGGTGAAGTCGCCCTCGTTAATCGTAAGCACTTCGCCGCTCATTCCGTTGGGCACCATTATTCTATGCTCAATAAGCTCGGTTTCCTGCACGGTTCCGAGGATATCGCCCTCGCCCACTTCGTCGCCCGCCTTGACGCGCGGAACGAAGTGCCATTTCTTTTCCCTGTCGAGGTTGTTTACAGAAACGCCGCGGGATATGCGCGAGCCGTATTTGAAATAAAGCGTGGTCAGGGGACGCTGTATTCCGTCGAATATGCCCGAGATAAGCCCCGGTGCAAGCTCGGCGGAAAGGGGTTCGCCCGTGGACGTAACTTCCTCGTCGGGACCAAGCCCCGAGGTTTCCTCGTATACCTGTATGGAGGCTTTGTCGCCGCGCAGTTCGATAATTTCGCCTATAAGTCCCTTGTCGGAAACCCTGACGACGTCGAACATCTTGCTGTCAGCCATGCCCTCGGCTATAATCAAAGGTCCTGAAATTTTTACCGTTTTTCCCATTGAAAAACTCCTTTTTCGATTAAATCATTTGCGGCGCAAGCAGGGTTTCCCTGCGCCCGCGCACTCAATGCATAAACTTAGTTATTAAATAATATATCCACGCCTAACGCGCGTTCCATTGCGCTTTTCAAAAGCTCGTCGCCGTAACCCGTTGCGCCGTTTTTGGAGGGTATGCTCAAAATTACGGGGTAGGGTTCTTCGTCAAACCTTTTTAAAAAAGTCTGCAAAGGGCGGGCAAGCTCTTCCGTGAGGAATATAATTTTATATTCCCTTGCCGCCTTTCTTATTATCTCCCTTGCCGCCTCCGCGTTCTCCGCGGGAAATGCGGTAACGCCCGCCGCTTTGAATACGGTAATGCTTTCACCGTCGCCGACGATTGCCATTTTTCCCTGCATATCTTCCTCCCGCTATAATGCGCGCAAGCGCCGTTTAATGTCGGTATCTTTAAGCCCCGCCATAAGGCAGACGAAAATTATTCTCAAATTCGAATTTTCCGCCGTGCGCCTTAAAACGTAATAAATGAACGGTTCTTTTGATTTAAGTTCGTACTTGCGCTGTTCAAGATAATCTATTTCAACGCTGTCTTTAATAAGCTCCGCTTCGGTAAAAGGTCTACCCTCCGCGCGGGCTTGTAAACAAAGCTTTACGAAATCAGTATAATTCGTCTTTTTAAAGGCTTCAAGCGCCTTGTCGTCGTTTTCCGTAAACAGCGCACAAATCATGCTTTCGTTGACTTTGCCCGCAAACAGTGCGTTTTTAACAGCTTGTTCCAAGCTTGCAGACCTCATTGCCGAAAGTATATCGGTCATATCGCACTTTGCAATAAGGAACTTTTTAAGCGTATGATTTTTTTTGCAAGCCGATAAAAGATACTTGAATTTCGCCCTCTCGAACAGTACGCCTATTTCAGCACCCGAAATGAAATCGTTGCCCTCGTCGGTAAATTTCTTTACCGCCTCTTCAAGCACCTCTTTAAGTGCCGGATAAAGGTTGGTAAAATCGTTATCCTTTACCGAGCGGCAAATGGTATCCGCCGAAACAAGACCGTCGGGCGCGAGCATTCCCTCAACCGAGCCGTCCGTAAAATGCGCTTTTACGGCTGCCTTTGCGTTGTGGAAATCCCTCGGCGCGCAAAAGTAAATTTTTTCGCACTCGGACGGAGCGTACTCGCGGACGAAATCGTCAAGGTCGCGCTCGTCGGCGTATAAAAGACTTTCGTATTCGAAAACCGACCGCGCGGAAGCGCCCTTTGCAAAGCCGCTTTCCGTGAGCGTTCTGAACGCGTCGTCCGCACTCATCTCGCACATCTTTACTATTTTGTTTCCGAGCAAGCCCGTTTCCCTTGCGGCAATAACGCCGTTGGTATATAAAACGCTCTTTGCCATAATCAACCCGTTACGAATAATTTTGCCGCCACTTCGGAAACGAACTGCTCCCGGTCAGCCGCAAGCAATGCGGCGTACGAAGTATCCTTGTCCGAAATTTTACCTTTAAGAATAAATCCGCCGGCGATTTTATTATCGCCCGTCGAAAATTTAAGGGCTTTTTCCTTGACTATATCAAGCTTAACGACAGCCGACGCGTATTTGTAGTTTGCCGCAAATACTATCTCGTCACCCTTTTCCGCGTATTCCGTAATAAGGCGGTCGGCTAAAACAAGCGACTGCTTTTCATCAAGCGCGATAAGCTTTTCAAGCGCGGCGGCATAAGCCGCGTCTATTGCACGGCGCTTTTCCGCAAGCTCTATTTTAGCGCAGTCGAGGCGGGCGGTAGCGGCTTTTCCGTCCGTTATCGCCTTTGCTCTCTTTTCCGTCTCCGCCTTCGTGCCGGCAAGGTTGCGCGCGGCTTTACTTTCCGCTTCAGCAATAACTTCGCCCGCGCGTTTTTCGGCTTCGGCTATTATACCCGCCGCCTCGTTTTCAGCGTCGGATATTATTCTTTGTACTATACTTTCTTTACTCATTTTAACTCCGCATTAAGCTACGAGCATTATTGAAATGATAAGACCGAGAATTGCGTAGAACTCTATCATTGCGGGATAGATAATAAGCTTACCGCCCAAAGAGTCCTGCTTGCCAACCGCATAGATACAGTTTACAGCCGACTTGCCCTGGAAAATACCCGTTACAAGTCCCGATATCGCCATTGGAAGAACCGCGCCGAAAGTCATCCAGCCCTGCTCTACGGTTTCGATTGCGGCTACGTTACCCGAAGCAATAATTCCGATAATGAAGCCGTAAATACCCTGCGTTGCGGGAAGGAGCACGAGGACGAGCACTTTACCGAACTTTTTGGGGTTTTCGCCCAAAACGCCCGCAGCCGCACTGCCCGTCTTGTAAAGACCGAGCGCCGAGCCGACGCCGCAAAGAAGTACGCAGAGCGCAATTCCCATGATACCTATTACTGAACCTGTTGTCATAAAAACCTCCGATAATTGTTTTTAGTTTAGTTTGCTTTATTCATACCGCCCGAATATACGGGGGATTTTTCAAGTTTGATAAATTTATGGTTGCTGCCGAGGGGTGCGAACAGCTCGCCCTCGCCCTCGTAAAACCTTCCGTAAAACTCAACGTACTGAAGTCTTGCGTCATGGATATACGCACCCAAAAGACCTATTGCAAGGTTGAACCCGTGCCCGACTATCAGAAGAACTACGCCGAGGATAATCAAAGCGGGGTTGCCGCTCATTAAAAAGCCGGTGCCGCCGTTCATACCCGTTACCGCATAGCCCGAGATTATCTGCGCTATTACCGCGCCCGAAAGCATCAGTCCGTAAAGTCTTGCGTAGCTAAGAATATCCGAAGCGTAGTTGATTATTCCGTACGCCGCGCCGAAGCCCTTAGTGAACTTGCCCAAAAGCTTTTCCTTTCTGCCCGCCGTAAGCATTGCGATTAAGAGCGTTGCGCCCGCCGTAATGCCGCCTATCGTGCCGAGCATGGGCATTCCCGCTTCGTCGATAAAGCCTACTATTGCAAGCCCCACTCCTATCGAGAACACAGCCCAGACTAATCCGTCCAGAATTCCGTCCCAGAACTGTCCGCGGCGCATACACTGAATTGCGCGGCAGATATATCCGACCATGAGGTGGCACACGCCAACTTCAAGGCTTATAAGAAGAACCGACGGAACCTGTATTCCCATAAGGCTCCACCTTGCGCGCTGTGCGTCGGGGATAACCGAGCTTGCGAATATTCCGATACCAAACAACGAGTTGAACAAAAAGCCCCAGATAATTGCGAATATTCCGCCTATTGCGAACACGCCCGCCAGACGTTTAAGTCCGCTGTCCTCGCCGCGCTTTTTCATATAGATGAACACGCCGCCGAGAAGCATTATTATTCCGTAGCCTATGTAGCCCATTATGA
>JAIDRY010000183.1 GCA_029061465.1 Clostridia bacterium | reverse complement strand
CTCCCACTCCTCCCGTTACAGGCGTTGACATTGATTTTACTAATTTCTGGGACGGCACGGGCAGCGGCAGCGCTTCCGATAACTTCACGTTCAACGGCAGTAAGGACTTAGGCTCGCTTGGAGATATAAGCACTGGTGGCGAAGTAACGGCAAGCGAAAGTGAACAGGTTTCCATATCCTTCAACAGCGACGGCGGCACGGCAGTTGAAAAGCAGCTAATCGCTTCCGGCGAAATGGCAATAAAACCGTTTACTCCCGCCAAGAGCGGATATATGTTTGTAAACTGGAAAAACGGCAACGAAGTTTTTGACTTTGACAAACCCGTAACCAAAAACATTACATTAACTGCAACATGGGCGGCAGTTGACAGCGCCATAGAGGAAGTTGAAGGAAATACCGAAAGTCTTGCAGTAGTTTGGGCGGAAAGCAACACCGCAAGTGCTTCTGTAGAATACAGCAAGAAAGGCGATTCCGCTTGGATTAAAGTCGATAATGAACTTATCCGCGCTATAGATAGCGATTCGGCAAGGGTCGATATCTTGGGCTTACCAGCAGGCGAATACGAAGTTAAAATTAACACTTCGACAAGTAAATCCATTACTCTCCCCGCCGCTGTTACGGTTTCTGCTCACGACCGTTCGGGTTACGCTCACTTCAAGTATACGGAAGGAGTCGGCGCATATAACGACGATGGTTCCCTTAAAGATAACGCTATAGTAATCTATGTAACCGATAAAAATAAAGATACGGTTATGAAAGACGTCGTTGCAAAGTATTCCGATTTAAAAATGTTCAAGATACCCAACTACGGCGGCGGTAAGGACTGGAGCAATAAAGATGCTGACGGCATCGGCTGGTGGCTCAATAACAGCCAGTATACGATGGACAACAAAAACAGCAGCAGTAACAAGCGCCCCTCAAACACTTATGACCAGGCTAACGGAAGCAAGCTCGGCTTTAAGAGTACGGATAGGCCCATAGTTGTAAGATTTTTGGGTACCGTTACTACTCCCGAAGGCTGCACCGCATATAACAGCGAGGACGAAGGCGGCTCGGTCGGTGATAACGGCAATATGGTTCGTATGAAGAACCTTAAAAATATCACTATCGAGGGTGTCGGCGATGACGCTAAGATAGATGGCTGGGGCTTCCACTTCATTGCAGGAACTGATGCGGTCAACGGACAAGGCAAAAGCTTTGAAGTACGAAATCTCACGTTTGCAAACTATACGGAAGATGCAATCGGTATGGAAGGCCAGCAGTCGGGTAGCACAATTACCGGTCCTGTAGAGCGTTGCTGGATACATAACAACACGTTCCTTCCCGGTCGCTGCGACAATCCCGCCGAGAGCGACAAGAAAGAAGGTGACGGAAGCTGCGACTTCAAGCGCGGACAGTACTACACCCTCTCCTACAACTACTTCGAATATTGTCACAAGACAAATCTCATCGGTTCTTCCGACTCATCACTTCAATACAATATAACTATGCATCATAATATGTGGTATCAATGCGGTTCGCGTATCCCTCTTTTAAGGCAAGCAAACCTGCACTTCTACAATAACTATGTATTTGGTGACGCAAACGAAAAAACGACTCCTTACAGCCACATTGCAAAGCCTGAATTGAGTTACGTGCACTCACTGCGAGCTAATTGCTACTTATTCAGTGAAGCCAACTACTACGACGGCAACAAAAACGTAACTGACAGCAAGACAGGCGGCGCGGCAAAGAGCTGGAACGACGCATACTACACCTGTTTCGGCACGAACGTTATGAAGGCTACGACCACGCGCGAACAGCAAGTCAGCAACAATTGCAGCTATAGCGGTACGAGCTACGCGGCGTTTGACACCGACCCTAACCTCTTCTACTACGATGCGGAAAACAAGGTTACAAATGCTAAACTTGATGACCCCGTTACGGCAAGACTTCGCGTTATGAAATATGCGGGCGCACTCAATTTCGGCGAAACAAATTCCCACGTAAGCAATTCGATTATTAAAACCGAAACCAAAGAGGCCGTAACGATAAATGAAACAGGCTCAACTGAAATTGCACTTCCCTCGACAAAAGGCACCACTACGGTAAACGGAGTTGTGTTCACAACCACCGGCGCGTCGAGCGGAACCGTAAAAGGCAAAGGACAGATAGCAACCTTCACAATTACGGCACCTGCCGAATTAACGGTTGTAACTCCTACAACAGGTGACCCTGCACCCGACCTTATCGGTGAAAACGGCAAAGTTTATGCAAGCGGATTTACGGGAACGTTAATAATTACTCTTCCTGCGGGCACGTACTCGATATCGAGCGGACAAAAAGACAAAGAAGCTGTCATAAGCAAGATTGCTTTTGCCGACACCGAGGCTTCCGCAGCGACGAGGTTAGAATCTGCAAGAACGGCGTTAGCCGCTATACCCAACGTTATTACTCTCAGTGATGAAGCTATCGTTAAAGAAGCTGGCGTCTACTACAGTGCACTCTCATCCCAGCAGAAAGAACAGCTTGAAAGTGAGCTTTATCAAAGATACTTAAAGGCTGTTACAGCATTAAACGAGCTTAACGTCGAAATGGTAATCGCAAGAATAGATTACATCGGTACTGTAGACAGTTCTTCCTACTCCAAGATTAACGCAGCGCGGCTTGCCTATGCTTCTCTCAGTGCGGCGGACCAGACAAAGATAACCAACTATGCTAAGCTGACTGCGGCGGAAACAGCGTTTGACGGCTTTGCAGTCGACAACGTTATAAACAGATTAATTGACCTGCCCGATTTAACAGACATTGTGGTAAAATCGAGTACCGAACTTGCAAACGCGCAAATCTGGTTTAACGCAGTAAACAGCGCATACGAAGCATTGTCATCAGAAGGTCAGCAAGCGCAGGTGAAAGCTCATGACGGCGGAAAAACCTATCAGAAACTTGTAGACGGACTTAAACAGCTTGACGACAACGAAAATTATTTGGACTTCAAAGAGCTGTTAGAGGAAACTGATGCAAGCGAAGCAATTTCAGCGGGTAAAGCGCTTAAAACACAGTATCAGTTGCTTACAGAAAAGTTTATAGGTCAACTCACCGCAGACGAAAAGACCAAGTATGAAAGCATTGTAAACACCTACGAAGAAGCAATGAAATCTACCGTAGCGGTTACGTTCCTTGACGGTAAACCTTCATCCGAAATATTTGTAAGCACAGGCGCAAAGCAGAGCGCAAAGAAAACTAAGTTTACAATAAATGCATACGGCGGCGAGCTTGCAACAGGACTTAAACTTGAAAGCTCCACAGAGCTTACCTTGACGCTTGAAACAAAGATGACGGTTAGCTTCTATATGTTAAGCAGCGGCGCAAATACCGTTGCTGTTGACGGCGTAGCGGTTGACTTATTGGAAGTTAACGGCGACAACGTTGCAACGATTACGCTTGAAGCAGGCACGCACAAGATTAAAAGAGCTAAGAGCGAAAACTCCCTCTACTACGTAACTATGGTTCCCGCGGCGTAAATTAATACAAACTGAAAGCACGGCTTACGCCGTGCTTTTGTTTTTGGGGATTAGTTATGAAGCATAAAAAAAGGATATGCCGAAGCATATCCCTTTTTATTTGTTTAATGTTTTTGTTTAAGCACCTTCAGCTACACTTAAAGCGAAGATGTAAGCACCGCCGCCGTTACCACCGAAGTAGTACGTACCCGCCTCAAGTCTGAACGTATAAGTTACTGCAATTTCTGCTGTCTTATCGCTAGTTGCAACGGGCAAATTCTGGAACTCAGATGCAGTACCGTTTAATTTTATATCCGTAACGGTTGCCGCTGCACCCTTTGAATCAAGCACCGAAAGCTTAACGGTAGATTTATCACTCTTTGCACCTGCTACAACAGTTACGACTGCAGACTTAGTAATAGTAAACTTAATCGCATTATTAGACATATCGGCCTTACCACCAGTCAGGGAAACCTGCTTAGTATAAGTGCCGGAATTCATTTTTGCACTTTCCTGCTTAACCTTGTTATTTACAGAGAAGAAGCCGTCCAAATCTGTTTCAGCCGTATATGCAGTTGCAGAAACAGCAGTTACGTCAAGAGTATGAGTTACGATTTCGCTTGCGGGAATATCCTCAAACTTAACGTAATATGTATAAGTCTTATCTACTGCTTCACCAGTTGTATCAAGAGGCAATTCTGCCGCAGTAGTGCAAGCTGCTTCAGTATAGAAGCCTTCCACACGTTTACCGGTAGGAGCCGAAATTTCCGTCTTAAGGTCGTCAGCAGTTACTGTAGTGCCTGCCTTAACTGTTACAGAACCAACTGTTATTCCTTCTGCATTTTTAACTTCAACGGTAATGTTAGCAATGGCCGCATGTGTATCGTCTTCGATTGCGCCGAGAACCTTTTGAGCATCCTCCATAGCCTTTTGCACTGCTTGCATGCTACTTGCTTTTTCAAGAGCTGAATCAAAATCTGCTATTGCTTTGTCGTAATCAGCTTTATTCGTGTTATATTTATTCGCAGGGTAAGCAAGTAAAAGCTGAGCTTTAACTTCAAGTTTTACTGCGCCGACATATTCAGTCTCGAATGTATCATATGCCGCCTTAATTTGAGCGTTAGTAGTAGCCGCTGCCGATGCAGTGTTATAAGCGGCAAGCGCAGCTCCTAACTTAGCTTTAGCTTCTGCGGAAGTATACTGATTATCTGCAGGAGGCATCATACTTGTGACCTTTGCATCAAGCTCTGCTTTATAATCTGCAAACGCTACGGGAGTATTTACAACAACAAGATTGTCAAGGTTGATAATTCTGCCGTTGCTGTCACTTGAAACAAGTTTAAATCCTGCAACTCCTTCGACATTAACGCTAACTTCCGCAAAGGCTTTGTCGTTAATAGTCATAGTAAGTTTATTGTTTGCACGGTCATACTTGAAATATACCGCGTATTTAGTAAGGTCAGCAGGCGCAATGTCCGTAGCAGCCGCTACCGGGCTACCACCGTCCAAACGGTACTTGATGCTACCGCCGTCCGTTCTCAACCCGAAGAATTCTTTATCAGCAGTGCTATAAAACTGTACGGGCGTCCAGCTGTTTGCAGCATTTTCAAAAGTCATTTCAAAGTAGCCTTCGATAGTGCCGATTACGCCACCGAAATCAATGACAGTGTGTGTTGCACCGCCTGTACTATCCGTCATTTTAACGATGCCGTCTTTAACTTCCGAATAGTTGCCCTCGTCAGTGCCCTTGCTGTTATGTGCTGTGTAAACTCCGGCAGTTCCCCATTTACCAAAAGTTGTTAAAGCTCCGCTCTTTAAGAACGTATCTGCAACTACGGCTTCGGTACCTTCCTTGCCTAAAAGTGTTGTATAGGCTTCGGGAAGAGCGCCGCCGTTGTATCCGCAGTCATCACAGGTGTTATCGTGGTTAGCGTCAACATGGGCGCCTCTGGTACCTGCCTGCTCTTCAAGGTCAAAATCACACTCTTTCCAGTGCTCGTTCTTATCAGTATTCACCCACTGATAATCATGGGTATGCGCATCCTCGGGTTTTGCTTTGCCGCAAACACACTCGGTGCCGTCTTTTTGGTCATAAACGTGAGGGCGTTCCGAATCGGGCTTCTTGGTATCGCCTTGGTGTCCCGCGGCATCACAAACCTGCCAGTGATTATCTGCGTCGGTATTTACGTATACCCAATGGTCTTCATGCGCAGACGTAGCGGGTTTTTCCTTGCCGCAAACGCACTTATCACCTGCTTGGTCATATTTGTGGTCAGCCTTAGGGGTAGCGGGGTCAATTTTGTCGCCCTCGTGTCCGTCAGCCTTGCACTTTCCAGTGCTGAGCGTCGGTCGTTACCCACTGATAATCGTGGTCGTGTCCGCTGGGTTTGTCGTCGTTACAAGCCG
>JAIDRY010000182.1 GCA_029061465.1 Clostridia bacterium | reverse complement strand
CGAAATGGTCGGGCGTGCAAACTTTTCTTCGCTCACTCCCGCATATCCCGTAGAGCGCATAATGCTTTCGCGCGGATGTAATAGTCCCGCGTTTGCGCTAATAGATTTGTTTATTCCGCTTGCGTTCGGTCAAAGGGCGGTTATTCTTTCGCCTGCGCACGGCGGCAAAACCACGCTTATTAAAGAAATTGCTTCGGGTATATCCGCAGGATATCCTCAGGCGGTGGTTATAATTTTACAGCTTTGCGCCAAGCCCGAGGAGCTTACTGACTTCAAACGCGCGTTCCCGCAAGCGGTTCGCTTTACTACGGGCTTTTGCGCGGGAGTTGATGAAAATACCGAGGTTGCAAACCTTGCTTTCGAGCACGCGAAAAGGCTTGCAGAGCTTGGCAAGGACGCGGTGATATTAGCCGACGGATTAGTTTCCGCGTGCGGTGCGGAAACGGTAAAACGGCTCTTCAGCGGCGTGTGCAATACCGAAGAGGGTGGCACGGTTACCGCCGTGGTAACTCTTTCCGATAGCGGCGCCGAAGAAGTGGTTTCTGCGGCAAACGCGGTTATTACGATTTCGGAAGAACTTTCCGCTGCGCGCATATATCCCGCGGTCGACGTAAAAAAATCGTACGCTTACCGCGAGGAAAATTTACTATCAAAGGACGCACTTTCCGCCGCAAATGCGCTCCGTTCCAAATTCAGCGCAAGGGATATTGTAAGGCTTGTAAACGACAATCCCGACGCGGATAGTATTACGGAAAATTATAAAAATGGCTGACAAAAATTTATTTATCGACAAGGTAAAAATAACTATAAAATCGGGCGACGGCGGCGACGGAATGAACTCGTTTAAGTCCTTCAAGGGCAAGCCCGCCTGCGGACCCGACGGCGGCGACGGCGGCGACGGCGGCGGCGTTTATATAGTTGCCGACGAAAACGTAAACGACTTGGTAAACTTCCGCTTTATCAGCAAATACTTTGCGGGCAACGGCGAGCGGGGCGGCTCTAACAAGTGCTTCGGCAAGCGCGGCGACGACGTTATTATTAAAGTTCCCGTGGGCACCGTGGTCAAGGATTTCGAAACGCAGACTGTTATTGCCGATATGTTCGACAACGGCGAAAAGAAACTCATTGCCGAGGGCGGCAGAGGAGGCAAAGGTAATGTCCGCTTTACCACGTCAAGGCGGCACGCTCCTAACTTCGCTCAAAAGGGTGAAACTACCCAGCCTCATATATTACAGCTCGAATTAAAAGTAATCGCGGACGTGGGTATAATCGGTTTTCCCAACGTGGGCAAGTCAACGCTGCTTTCTAAAATTTCGGCGGCAAAGCCCAAAATCGCAAACTATCATTTCACCACGCTTTCGCCCAACCTCGGCGTAGTCAAATATTACGACAACTCTTTCGTGGCGGCGGATATCCCCGGCCTTATCGAGGGCGCGGCGGACGGCGCGGGCTTGGGACACGACTTTTTAAGGCATATTGAAAGAACGCGTATGCTCGTTCACGTCATTGATATTTCGGGCGTGGAGGGGCGCAATCCCGTTGATGACTTCAAGAAGATTAACGACGAACTCAAAGATTATTCCGAAAAGCTTGCCGCACTTCCCCAGGTTATCGTTCTGAACAAATGCGATATTTTCGGGGCGGAAGAAAACATAAAATCGTTTAAGAAAAAGTACGGCAAAAAGTATAAAATATTTGAAATTTCCGCTATAAACGGCGGCGGCTGTGAAGAGCTTATTTCAGGCATATTCGAAAGGCTTTCAACTCTTCCTCCCGTGTCGAGAGTGGAGAGTGATGAAAGCTTCACCTACCGCAAGAGCGGCAACCTCGGCTTTGAAATATATATGGACGGCGACGTATACGTGGTCGTCGGCGATTTAGTCGATATGCTGTGCCGAAACGTAGTTTTAAACGACCCCGATTCTATGGCGTATTTTCAGAAGATTTTGCGTGAAAAGGGTGTTATATCCAAACTCAAAGAAATGGGCATTAAGGAAAACGATACCGTTTCAATCGGTGAAGTCGAGTTTGATTTTGTAAATTAAGTTTACGTGAGAAGGATTTTTTATGTTGACGTCAAAACAACGCAGTAAATTAAAATCCCTTGCCGCAAACCTTTCCCCGATAGGGCAGGTGGGCAAGGAAGGAATAGGCGATAATATGCTTGCAAGCTTTTCAGACTGTCTTGAAAAGCGCGAGCTGATAAAAATAAATATACTTGAAAATGCGGACGGTATGCCGCAGGACTTGGGCAGAGAGCTTGCGGAAAAGCTCAACGCTGAGTGCGTCATCGTTATAGGCAGAAAGGCGGTTTTATATCGTAAGTCAAAGCGCAAGGACGTCGAGCATATCAACCTCGGTTAATCACTAACGCAAAAGCGGAAAGTATAAGCATTATGCCGCCGCTCACGATATAGTAGATAGGAAAAAACGTGAAGTAGCTCAACGCAAGCAGAGCCGCACCCGACCAAAATAGAGGTGCGCATATTTTGCGGTTAAACCTTGCTTTTATGCGACTGAAAAATTTAGGCTTTGCGGCGTCCTCGTACACGTATTTTTCGGGCAGAAGATTATTTTTTTTCAATAACGCAAATACTTCGTCTATACCTTTCACGGTAATGGCAAAGTGCTCGGCAAGCGCCGCCGCGTCGTGAGAAGCAAGGTTGCAGAAAACGCACTTTTTGTTTTCCGTCTTAAACTTTATTAGCTTTGCTATATCGTCCTCGCAAAGGGGCTGCATTTTAAAGTTAAAAAAGTAACTTACATCGTCGCATATAACGCGCTTTCCGCGTATCTTTGCGTTTTCGCCCAATGCAGATTTAATCAGCTTTAATAAGTACTCGTCGGACGATAATGACAGGTGCAGCGAAAGTAGTTTTTTATTCTTTTCGTCGCGGCTAAGCAGCAGACTTTTATTCATCTTTCCGCTTATGTAGATAAAGCTTAGCGCACCGAATAAAAGCGCCGCCGCGGCACCGAATATAAGGCCTAAAACGGCACTTTTGGTATAATACCTTATAGTTGTAAAAAACAGCAAAAAGGCGCACAGCGCGGAAAAAAACGTATCAGTAATAAGCGGCAAATTCAATCTTTTCATATTGAAGTTATTGACCGCAAACTCAACCGTTATACGATGAAAATTGCAATTTACGGCGGGGCGTTCAACCCCGTTCACAACGAACATATAAATATCGTGCGCGCGGCAATTGACGAGCTTAGCCTGGATAAGGTGATAGTCGTACCCACGGCAATTTCCCCTCACAAGCGCACTTCCGTAACGGCACGTGGACGCGACCGCCTGAATATGTGCCGCCTTGCGTTCAAGAACGAAAGTAACGTGGAAGTGTCCGACTACGAGCTGAAGCGCGGCGGAATAAGCTATTCATACGTAACCTGCCGCCACTTTAAAAAGCTGTATCCTGATGGCGAGCTTTTCTTCATAATGGGCGCGGATATGTTCGGGTGCTTTCACCTTTGGAAAGAGCCGGAAGAAATTTTAAAGTGCGCAACGCTTGCCGTCTGCGCAAGGGAAAACGCTAAGGGGCTGGATAACGATATTAAGTCGTTCAACCGCCGCTTCGGAACCGAGGCAGTAAAATTTTCTTACGTGGGTAAAGCCGTAAGTTCAACGCGCGTTCGTGCTCTCGCCGCCCTTGGTGAGGATATCGCGGCGTTCGTTCCGGAGGAAGTTCGAAACTTTATCCGGAAAAATTCAATATATAAATTAAACGGAATAGCGGAAGTAAAAAAGCTCCTCACCGATGAGAGGTGGGAGCATACCGTAAGGGTAGCAGTCAGCGCCGCGGAGCACGCAAGGCAGGCGGGCGTATTTGAAGAGGATGCGTTAATAGCTTCTATGCTGCACGACTGCGCAAAATATCTTTCGCCGTTATCAGACGAATTAAAGGGCTTTACTCCGCCCGACAAAGTGTCGCCGCCCGTTATGCATCAGTTCAGCGGTGCGTACGTTGCCGAGCATACTTTCGGAATAAAAGATACGTCGATATTAAACGCGATACGTTACCATACTACCGGCAGGGAAAATATGACAAGCCTTGAAAAGCTTATCTACCTTGCAGATATGCTTGAAGAAGGGCGCACTTTCCCCGAAGTGGAAAAATTAAGAAAGCTTTTCGACGCGGATATAAATGGTTGTCTTGCCGCCGCACTCGACCACCAGCTTGAATATTTAAAATCCACGGGCGCGGAGATAAGTCCGCTTACCAGACGCGCACGCGCATATATGAAGGAGACTTATGACAAGTAAAGAAAAAGTACAGTTAATTTGTAGCTACCTTTCGCAAAAGAAGGCTAAGGGAATTGTATATATTGCAGTAGAGCACAAGACCAGCCTTTGCGACTATTTCGTCGTTGCGGGCGGTTCTTCGAAAACGCAGGTAAAATCCCTCGGTGAAAACCTTGAAGAGCTTTTGGAAAAACAGCACGGCTTAACGCCCCGCCGCCGCGAAGGCATACGCGAGGGCAGGTGGGCAGTTTTAGACTACGCCGACGTAATAGTGCATATCTTCGGCGACGAAGAGCGCGACTTTTACAACCGTGAAAGGCGTTGGGAGGCCGGAGAAAACCTTATTCGTTACGAGGACTGACCGTTCTTGAACTGTATTTCCT
>JAIDRY010000181.1 GCA_029061465.1 Clostridia bacterium | reverse complement strand
ATGAAATTCAACGGTAATTTTAATAACGTTGCACAAAGTTACTTGTTCGCCGAAGTGGCGGCAAGAGCAAAAGCCTATACCGAAAATAATCCCGATAAAAAGGTTTTAAAACTCGGCGTAGGAGACGTTACCCTGCCTCTCGTTCCCGCGGTCATTTCCGCGCTTCACGGGGCTGTAGACGATATGTCGCAGAAGGACAGCTTTAAGGGTTACGGCCCGTACGACGGCTATGAATTCCTGCGCGACAGTATCAGAAAATATTACCAAAGCTACGGCGTAAGCCTCGATACAGGCGAGATATTTATTTCGGACGGCTCTAAGTCTGACCTAGGAAATATCCTCGATATTTTCTCGACGGATAACACGGTGCTCGTGCCCGACCCCGTCTATCCCGTGTACGTTGATACGAACGTAATGGCGGGCAGAAAGGTTATCTATGCCGATGCGACCGAGCAAAACGGCTTTTTGCCTATGCCCGACTACGGCGTCGACGCGGATATAATTTATATATGTTCGCCGAACAACCCCACGGGCGCCGCGTATAACAAGGCGCAATTAAAGGAGTGGGTGGATTACGCAAACGCAAAGAGCGCGGTTATTTTGTACGACGCCGCATACGAGTGTTTCATTACCGACGAAACGCTCGCCCGCTCTATATTCCAGATTGAGGGTGCAAAGACTTGCGCAATCGAGTTTTGTTCCCTATCCAAAATTGCGGGCTTTACGGGAACGCGCTGCGGCTATACCGTAGTTCCTAAAGAGCTTGAAGGAGGTGGAGTAAAGGCAAACCGGCTTTGGTTCCGCCGTCAGTCCACCAAATTCAACGGAGTTCCGTACATAGTCCAGAAGGGCGCCGCCGCCGTGTTTACCGAAGAGGGTATGCGGCAGATTAGAAAGAATATTGCATACTATAAGCGCAATGCACAAATTATTGCAGACTGCCTTGACGAACTCGGCGTTTGGTACACGGGCGGTAAAAATTCGCCCTACGTATGGTTTAAATGTCCCGACGGTTTATCAAGCTGGGAATTCTTTGACAAGCTTTTAAACGAGGCGCAGGTGGTGGGAACGCCAGGCTGCGGCTTCGGTAAAAACGGCGAAGGGTATTTCAGGCTTACGGCGTTCGGAGATATAGAAAATACTAAAGAAGCGGTTTCCCGCATAAAATTACTTTTTAAAAAATAAAGGTGTAAAATGAACGAATGGTTGCAGCGCGGCAGCGGAGTACTGTGTCATATTTCTTCCCTGCCCAACAAGTACGGCATAGGTTCGCTCGGCAAAGAGGCGTACGAATTTGCAGACTGGTTAAAGAGCGCACACGTCAAATACTGGCAGATACTGCCCCTTTCACAGACGGGTTACGGCGACAGCCCCTATTCGTCCGTGTTCAGTAATTCGGGCAATCCGTATTTTATCGATTTGGAAGCTTTGCGCGACGAAGGACTTATCGACGACGAAGAGCTTTCAAACTGCGAGGTTACGGAAGGCCCGATAGATTACGGCGCTTTGTACAGCACGCGTTTCAACGTGCTGAGGCTTGCTTACGCGCGTTTCAACTTAAAGGATAAGGACTTTGTTAAGTTTGAAAAGAGCGGCGAGTTCGACGAATACGCTATATTTATGTCGTTAAAGACGAGATATGCAGGTTCGTTCGATACTTTCCCCGACCCCTACAAGTACGGCGAATACCTTGCCATAAACGACTTTAAGTCAAGCGTGTATAAAAGCGACTATTGCTTCTGGCTGTTCGTACAGTTCATTTTCAGAAAGCAATGGTTCAAATTAAAGGAATACGTAAATTCCCTCGGCATAAAAATAATCGGCGATATGCCTTTGTACGTCGCGTACGATTCCGCTGACGTGTGGTCGCACCCCGAATATTTCAAGCTGGATAAAGAGCTACGCCCCACCGAGGTTGCCGCAACTCCCCCCGATAATTTTTCTCCCAAAGGTCAGCTTTGGGGCAACCCCGTATATAACTGGGAGGTTATGGAAGCGGACGGCTTCGAGTGGTGGCTGGGCCGCCTGAAAAACGCAGTTGCACTTTACGACGTTATCCGCATAGACCATTTCTTAGGCTTTGATAAATACTTCTCCGTTCCCGCAGGCGAAACGACGGCGGAAAAGGGCGAGTGGAAGCAGGGCCCCGGCTTAAAGCTGTTTATGCGCATTAAGAGAAAGCTCGGCGACGTAGCCCTTATTGCGGAGGACCTCGGGGCAAAAAGCCACGCCGCCGCAAAATTCAGAGAGCGCACGGGCTTCCCCGGTATGAAAGTAATGCTTTTCGCGTTCGACGGTGAGGAGGACAACCCCAACCATCCCATGAACGTCAGCGAAAACTTCGTTGCCTATACGGGCACGCACGACAACCCCACTACGTTAGGGCTTCTTAACAAGATGAACGGCTTGCAGTTCTCCATATTCAAGGACAGGCTCAGGGAAGCTCTTGAAATCGAAAAGGTAGTTTTCCCCTTCTCGACGCGTACCGAAGCCACGCTTGCGCTGTGCGTGTGCGTTATGGCAAGCAACGCAAAGCTTGCAATTTTGCCCGTGCAGGACTTACTCGGCTACGACGACGCGGCGCGTATGAACGTGCCGTCAACCGTGCACGGCAACTGGCGCTTCCGTCTGTTCGGCATACCCGACAGAAAAACCGCCGCAATTTTAAGAAAGCTTAATAAAGAGTTTAACAGATAACGTTTTTCGTAACGTAATATTAAAACGAGGTAAGGGTATGAAAAAATTTACAACCGCATTTGTCGCTGTTTTAATGGCTTTGTCTGTTACGGCTTGCTCCGCCTGTGATATTTTCGGCGTCAGCAACGGTGATAACAATAATAACAACAACAATAACAGCAGTAACAACAACAATAACAGCAGTAACAACAACAATAACAATAATAACAATAATAACGATAATAACGATAATAACGATAACAATAACAATGGTAACGAAGATACCGACGGTATAATAACTTTTTCCGCGGGGCAAGGTCTTTTTGCAGACGGAAAGTCCTCGATTAAGGTAAATCCCGACGGCAACGGAAAGGTAACGTTCGATGGCGAACCCCGCCTTGACGGTTATGCGTTTGCGGGCTGGTATTCAGGTGAAGAACAGTTTGATGTTTCTTCCTCGTATACCGAGGAGCAAACCTTTACCGCTAAGTACGTTTACGGCGGTGAAGACGCCGTATACACCGCGCTGTTTGAGCAAAACGCGCAGGTCGGCATTGATATCGATATGTCGGATAAAGAGTGGAAAAAGCTCAATCAGGACTATAAAGATTTCGCTGATAAGGGCGGAAAATCGCCCATTTACCGCTTAGCGGACAGCGTTACCGTAACTATTGACGGACTTAACTATTATTATGAAGAAGTCGGCGTGCGAATGAAAGGTAACACCTCGCGCCACGAATTTTACGGCGACAACGGCTTTTTCAACAACGTCCATATGAAGCTGTCGTTCAAGCAGACCTTCGACGACCCCGACGACGGATATACGCAGGACGAATTAAAGAAATGGGACGACCAAGCCAAGCGGGACGAGCGCAAGGCGCGTACGCTCGGCGGTATGGAAAAGATAGATATAAAGTATAATTCCACCGCCGACGAAACCTACGTGCGCGAGATGTACGCAATGAAGATGTTTCGTGATAACGGAATTTATGCGCCCAACGTAACGCTCTGTTCGCTCACCGCTCTTGAAAAGGACGGCGCAAAAAAGAACCTCGGCGTGTACAGAATACACGAGCCGGTGGACGAAGCGTTTATTTCAAGGCGCACGGGCGAGAAAAAGGTGGGCGACCTTTGGAAATGCACGTATTCGAAGAAGGGCCCCGCCGATTTGACCAACTGCGATTTGGATAACCGCGTAGGCGTAGAGGACGAATTAAAGGGAAAATTCTACAGCTACGATAAAAAGACCAACAAGAAGAAAGATAAAGTAACTGGCTTGCGCGATTTATCGTCCATTAAAGATTTTATCGCGGCTATAAATAATGAAGAAGCCGACTTCGACAGCCTTATTGACGTAGACTACTTTGCTAAGTTTGAGGCGGTCAACTACGTTTTGGGCAATCCCGACTGCATACGTAATAATTACAATAACTATTATCTGTATTTCCGCGCTGACGGCAAGGCAATTATTATTCCTTACGACTACGACAGATGCCTTGGAATAACCAAGGATTGGAACCCTACGGGCAGCGCTAATATGTACGTTAAGCCTTACACCCGCACGGTTGCGGCGAACGGCGAAGGACAGAATAACCCGCTGTATAAATACCTTATAGATAAAGGCGCGCCTTACGGCGAAGGTTCGGTGCTTATGAAGTACCGCCAAAACCTTTTGGATTTAACGTCTAACGAAGGATTTACCACGTCTGCGTTCAATGCATATAAGGATAGTTACAAGGCAAGGTACGCAAAGTATACCGCAACTGCAATAAGCAGTAACGGCTTATCGTTCGACGATAATAATATCGGTAACGTTTCTTATCAGCAGTATATCGAAACGAAATTCCAAACATTGAACGAGCATATAGATAAATACAGAGCGGAAGATTAAAAATCGCGGAGTGCATTTGCACTCCGCACTTTTTTACATTATAGCACGCAATTTTTGTGAATTCAGTTTGCAAAAATCCTGGTGCAAAGCACCGTCATATCGTCGGTTACTTTGTGTCCCGTCTTATCCAGCGCCCCCGCAAGAATACAGTCGGCTAAGTTTTGGGGATTTAGTGGCTTGAACT
>JAIDRY010000180.1 GCA_029061465.1 Clostridia bacterium | reverse complement strand
CGCAAGGGAAGAGATGGTAGTGTTCTCGTCCATGCGCTATTCTATGATAGATTTGTCGCGCACCACTTCGCGCGGAGTGGCAGGGCTTAAAGCCTTCCTCGAATTTGCCGAAAAGGGCAGGACGAATATATCCGTCAAGAGCGGCGATATTATCATCAACAGACAGGGCATAGGCAAATTTATTGCGGAAGAGCTGTCGCACTACGGTTACGACTGCCGCTGCGACGTGGGCGTTTCGGACTTCAAGATAGACGTCGGAGTTATAGACCCTTCCAACAAGCACAACTTTATTCTGGGAATACTCTGCGACGGCACTACGCAGTTCTCCGTAAAGGACCGTTCGGTTATGCAGGTGCAGACCCTGAAGCGCAATAACTGGAACGTGTACAGACTGTATTCGATAAACTTCTTCAATAATCCCAAGCGCGAGATAAAGAAGATAAAGGAATATTTAGACAAGCTGACTTCGGGCAAGACCAACCCCGCGGTTAACTTCAAAAAACCGTACAAGGCGGCTAAACCCGAAATAAAGGTAAAGAACGCGGACGCGTCGTTTATTATCGATACCGAAAACGAGGCGGAGGTAATAAAGGTTATCAAAGCTATCGTTGCCGCGGAAGAGCCCATATCCCTGCAGTTTTTAATTAAGCGCACGCTTGCCTCGTTCGGCATAGTCAAGTACGGAATAAAGGTTGAAAGCAGAATGAGGTATTTAATTGAAAAGTGCGGTTTTGCAAGCTGCGATATGCTTGGAAACACCTATCTTTTCAAAGCCGACAAGTATTCGTCGTTTGACAGATACCGCGTGGAGGAGGGAACGTTTTTGCGCTCCTCCGATACGGACTACACGCCGTACGATATTATCTCGCTTATACGCGGCTTCCTTTTAAACAGGGTAAGTATGTACAGCGACGAAATTGTCCCCGCAGTTTTAAAGGAATTGAAGGTTCCGAGGGTGAGCGACAAACACACTTCTCTTGTGCACTCGTGTATAGACGAGGGCGTTCACCGTGGATTATTTATAAAAAGCGTATCCGACAAAATATCATTGGTATAAAAAAAGCCGCACCCGAAATAAGGGTGCGGTTTTTTATTGCGTTTTATCGATACCGAGAAGGTAGTCGGCTGAAACGTCGAAAATTGCGCAAAGCTTTTTAATACTTTCTATGTCGGGCTGAGTTCTGCCCTGTTCCCAGGAGGCGTAGCAGTTTGGCGAAACCTGTAGTCTTTGATATACGTCCTTTTGCGTCATTCCGCAGTCCTTGCGCACCTCTTTCAATATTTCATTGAAATTCATACTAAAATTTTACCCCATAACTACCCAAAATGGGTTGACAATACCCAAAACAAGTAGTAGAATAATACTACCCAATATGGGTAGTATATGCAAGATTAAAAAATTAATACCGCGCTTTCTCCGCAAAAACGTAATAAATCTCATCTCTTCCTTTACGAAAGCGGAATAAGCCGTATTAAAAAAGCCCCTGTAACTACAAATTACAGAGGCTTTATTTATATATTTTCAAAAATATCGTTCATATCGTAAAGACCTGCAGGTTGACTTATAAGCCACTTTGCCGCACGGACGGCGCCCGCGGCGAATATGCGTTTAGAGTGCGCCGAGTGGGAGAGGGTAATTATTTCGTCATTGCCCGCAAATATAACCTCGTGTTCGCCCGTTATAGTTCCGCCGCGCACCGCGTGAATACCTATCTCGTTTCCGCGCTTACCCGCGCCGCTTCTGCCGTTTAAATATTCCCGCTTATCTTTTAAAGATTCGTTTATTCCGTCGGCAAGCATAAGCGCCGTGCCCGATGGCGCGTCGGCTTTCTGGTTGTGGTGCTTTTCGATTATCTCTATATCAAAGCTCTCGCCCAAGACTTGCGCGGCTTGCTTTACAAGCTTAATAAGAAGGTTTATCCCGAGCGAAAAGTTGCCCGTTTTAAAAATCGGGATTTTCTTTGACGCGCTTTCTAAAAGAACCAAATCTTCCGCAGAATAGCCCGTTGCCGCAAGCACGACTGGTACGTTATTTTTAACCGCCCAGCTAAGTTCGTCCGAAAGAACGGAGGGGGAGGAAAAGTCGATTATTATATCGACCTTTTGTTTTATATCCGCAAACGAATTGTAGACGGATATTTCGCCCCCGCCTATAATATCCACTCCGCACACGGCGCGTATATCAGTATCGCCTTGCAACAGTTCGCAGACGGTTTTGCCCATTTTGCCGTTTATCCCGCAGATAAGCGCGCCAATCATATGCCCTTTAAACCCGCCCTTTCAATTTCTTTCAAAAGCAAAGCTTTGTGTTCGTCTTCAAGCTCCGTAAGCGGCGAGCGGGGCACGCCCGCGTCAAACCCGAGCATATTGTAAGCCGCCTTGACGGGAATGGGATTAACTTCCGAAAACAGTGCTTTCACAAGTGGGAGCAGTTTATCCTGAACGGCGTTAGCCTTGTCAAGCCTGTTTGCCTTTACTAGCAAGTAAAGCTTTTTGACAAGGGCAGGCGCAATATTAGAAGCGACCGAAATCAACCCCGCGCCGCCGTTCGCAAGTATAGACAAATTCAATAAATCCTCGCCCGAATACAAATCGGCTTTGCCACGTATGCGCTGCATGGTTTCGCACACCTGCGCCATATTCCCGCTTGCCTCTTTTATACCCGCAAGGTTTGGAATTTGGGAAAGTCGTTCCGCCGTTTCGGGCAGAATATTCACCGCCGTGCGCGTCGGCACGTTGTATGCGATAACGGGAATATGTACCGCCGAGCAAATTTGTTTGTAGTACTCAAACAGCCCTTTTTGCGTGCACTTGTTGTAGTAGGGGGTAACGGCGAGAATACCGTCCGCGCCAAGCCCTTCCGCAAGTTTTGAAAACGCAACGGCTTTTGAGGTCGAGTTGCTGCCCGCGCCTACTATAACTTTAATAGCACCGTTTACGCGCTTCACCGTATATTTTATTACCGCTATTTTTTCTTCCTCGGTCATAGTAGCGGGCTCGCCCGTGGTTCCCAAAATTACCACCGCGTCGGCGCCGCCCGCAATCTGATAGTCGAGCATTTTGCCGAGCGCGTCAAAATTTACGCCGCTTTCGTCAAAGGGCGTTATCATCGCGGTAAGTACACCGTTACAAAAACCTGTCATAAACAAACTCCAGACGAAAAATTACGGCGCTGAATGCGCCGTAATTTATTATACGTTTTAAGTTTAGTTTAAGTAACCTTTTGCGGCTAAAAGCTCGGCAAGGAGTACCGCGCCGCCCGCCGCCCCGCGCAGGGTGTTGTGGGAAAAGCCTATAAATTTATAGTCGAAAACGCTGTCCTCTCTGAGCCTTCCTGCGCAAACCGCCATACCGTTTTCGGTATTCCTGTCAAGCTTTGGCTGAGGTCTGTCGGCTTCTTCAAGGTAGTGGATAAACTGCTGTCTCTTATCCAAATATGACGCTGCCGACGAATAGCATTGTGGAGATCTCGG
>JAIDRY010000018.1 GCA_029061465.1 Clostridia bacterium | reverse complement strand
CGAAAATGCTACGGACGAGGATTTGAGGACTGTTGCCCGTCAGGCTTGCGCGGAAGAGTTTATCGATGCGCTCCCCGGCGGTTACGACTACGATTTGGGACAGGGCGGCGTAAACGTATCGGGCGGTCAGAAGCAGCGCCTTTGCATAGCCCGCGCACTACTCAAAAAACCTAAGGTTATAATTTTTGACGACAGTACTTCGGCGGTAGATACCAAGACGGACGCGCTTATCCGCGAAGCCTTGAAAACCCACGCACCCGAAACAACTAAAATTATAATAGCTCAGCGTATAGCCTCCGTTCAGGATGCGGATAAAATAATAGTTTTGGACGACGGCGTAGTTTCAGCCGTAGGCAAACACGACGAGCTTTTGAAGTCGTCTGCAATTTACCGCGACGTATATTCTTCACAGACGGGCGGCAGCGAAGTTTCGGAAGGAGGTGCGGTCAATGAGTAACGAGTCAAGGGCGGTAAAACCTATGGGCGGACGTGGTCACGGCGGTATGCCCAATATAAAGGGCGCCGGCGCAAAAGCTCCTATGAAAACGCTTAAAAGGTTGTTGGGATACGCTTTTTCACGCTATAAAGTGGCAACGGCGTTCGTCGTTTTATTCGTTTTGTTATCTTCTGGTACGGCGGCAATCGGCGCTTCGTTCTTTGCACCAATAATAAAGGAACTTTTAGGCGCTTCCCCGAATATGAATTATATTTACCAGAATATAATCATAATCGGCTGTATTTATCTAGTTGGCGCGCTTTCGTCTTTTACGTATAACCGCATTATGATGTATATTGCGCAGGGTACGCTTAAAAAGATGCGTGATGAAATGTTTGCGAAGATGCAAAAGCTTCCTTTAAAATATTTCGATACGCATACTCACGGCGACACGATGAGTCTTTACACCAACGACGTAGACACTATGCGTCAGCTTCTGTCGCAGACTATACCTCAGCTTATCTCTTCGTTTTTAACCGTAATCGTAATTTTTACTTTTATGGTTTACTACAGCTTTTTGCTCACTCTCGTTATTTTGGTCTGCCTTGCGGGAATGATTTTCTCAATCAAGAACATAGGCAGTCAGTCTGCAAAGTATTTCCTGAAACAGCAGGAAGCGCTTGGCAAGCTTAACGGCTACGTTGAGGAAATGGTAGAGGGACAGAAGGTCATAAAGGTTTTCTGCCACGAGCAGAAGGCGCGTGAACAGTTTAAAGTTTTAAACGACGAATTAAACGAATCCAGCCGCAAGGCAAACGGGGCTGCATTTGTTTTGGGACCTATCAGCAACAACCTCGGTTATATTCAATACGTGCTCGTTGCGGTCATAGGTCTCGTGCTAATTGCAACAAATAACTCAACTGTGTTACTGTCGGGGTTCCTTGCAGGCGACCTTACGGTAGCGGCTTGTGCGGGTATGTTAGTATCTTTCCTCGCGTATTCCCGTCAGTTCAATATGCCAATTCAGCAGGTAACCCAGCAGTTTAACTCAATCGTAATGGCGCTTGCCGGTGCAGAAAGAATTTTTGAAATGGTCGACACCCAGCCTGAGGATGAGGGTGGCGATATTACCTTGACTTACGGCGAACATGAAGAAGGTAAGTGGGCTTGGAAAAAGCCCGTAGGCGTCGGTGCGGATTTCGAGTATATTCCTTTAAAGGGCGATATCCGTTTTGAAGATGTTGTGTTTGGTTATAACGAGGATAAAGTAATTTTAAAAAATATCAGTCTTTATGCCAAACCCGGTCAAAAAATTGCTTTTGTAGGTTCTACTGGTGCAGGCAAGACTACTATAACTAACCTTATCAACAGATTTTATGATATTCAGTCGGGCACTATTACCTACGACGGACTTGACATAAAGTCAATAAATAAGGACGATTTGCGCAGAAGCCTTGGCGTGGTTTTGCAGGATACGCATCTGTTTACTGGAAGCGTAATGGACAATATCCGATACGGCAGACTTAACGCCACGGACGAAGAATGTATTGCCGCGGCAAAGCTTGCCAACGCGCACTCGTTTATAAAACATTTGCCCGAAAAGTACGATACACTCATCACCGGCGACGGTGCAAACCTTTCACAGGGTCAACGACAGCTGCTGGCAATTGCAAGGGCAATGGTTTCCGAATGTCCCGTACTAATCCTCGACGAAGCAACGTCGTCAATCGATACCCGTACGGAAAAACTTATTGAAAAGGGTATGGATAAATTAATGGAGGGAAGAACGGTATTCGTAATCGCCCACAGACTTTCCACCGTACGCAACAGTCAGGCAATAATGGTTTTGGAACACGGCGAAATTATCGAGCGCGGCAATCACGAACAGCTTATTGAGCAGAAGGGCAAATATTATCAGCTCTATACAGGCGCATTCGAATTAGAATAAATATAAAAGTAGAAAGCATAAAAAAATCAAAGCTCTCGGACGGTATATCCGAGAGCTTTGATTTTTTTAAATTATTTAATGTTTTTCAATAGTTCTTCCGCGGAAACTCCATATAATTTTGCCAGTGCTATCAGATTTGCCGTGCTTGGGTCAGATATTCCCGTTTCCCATTTTGATACCGCTTGACGGCTAACTCCCATAG
>JAIDRY010000179.1 GCA_029061465.1 Clostridia bacterium | reverse complement strand
CTTAAATGGGCTATTTTCGGCACTTTGGGCTGTGAATTTTTTTGTGGGAAAAAAGTCGAATTTATTTGTATAAGTTGATAAAGTTTTTTAAAGGATTATATTTATTTTTAAGGGGCGCTGTAAAAATTTTAATTTTTTGAAGTTATCAACTTATTTTTGTGGAATGTTGATAACCCATACGGTTGATAAATAAATTTCTTTTTGCTATAATTCAGATATGCAAAACAACGTTGAAGAAATGCTGAACGAATATAAAGACGGGTTCGACAAATTCAGAACTATTCTTTTGGAGAGCAACAAAAAGTTTAATTTAACCGCCATTTCCGACGAAAACGAGGTTCAAATCAAGCATTTTTACGACAGCGTTGCGCCCGAACGCTTTTTTAAGCAGGGAGCGAGAGTTGCCGAGATAGGCTCGGGCGGGGGCTTCCCTTCCGTTCCTTTAATGATTGTAAGGAAGGATTTGAAGTTCACCCTTATTGAGAGCACGGGAAAAAAATGCGATTATCTTAAAGAGGTTGTGGAAAGTCTGGGCTTGCACTGTGAACAAGTTTTGAATATCCGCGCCGAGGACGGAGCGAAAGACCCGCAACTTCGGGAAAAGTTCGACGTCGTTACGGCAAGGGCGGTGGCGAAGCTGAATACCCTTTCGGAATACTGTCTGCCTTACGTCAAGGTCGGCGGAACGTTTATTGCGTACAAGGGCGACGGCGAGGACATTACAGAAGCCGAAAGGGCAATATCCATTCTCGGCGGTAAGATAGAAGAAGTTTACGAATACGAGCTTCCCTGCGGTTACGGCAAAAGGCGTGTGGTAATAATTAAAAAAGTGAGCGCCACTCCTTTAAAATATCCGCGCGGAAACGGCAAGGAGAGAAAGAACCCGCTATGATTGAGAGCTGCGCGTTTACCGGGCACAGAGTAATAGGCGATGATTTGGATTTTGTCGCACTTCATACCGAAATAGAAAACCTTATTCTTAAAGGCGTCAAAGCGTTTTACTGCGGTATGGCGGTCGGGTTTGATTTGGTTGCCGCCGAGTGCGTTTTGAGCTTAAAAGATAAATACGGCGTAAAGCTCTTTGCCTGTATTCCTTGTGAGGGACAACAAAAATACTATTCCGAATTAAATCAGTTGAGATACAAAAGAATACTTAATCAGTGTGATGAACAGTTCGTGCTTGCGCCATCCTACTACAACGGCTGTATGCAGGAGCGCGACAAATTCATGGTAGAAAAAGCCGATATGGTCTTGGCGTATTTAAATAAACAGCACGGCGGAACTTACTTCACAGTAAATTACGCAAAGAAACTAAATAAACAAATTATCTATATAAAATAAACCCGCTTTTGTCAAGCGGGTTTTTCTATGCCTTAATTTTCAGGAAGCGGATACCGAAATTCTGTAATTTTCTTCCGTGTACGCCGTTTTGAGATTTTCAATGATGTATGAAGCAATCCCTTCGGAAATAATTTCCGACATTTTATATATAATATTAAGGCGGGTTGCCGAAAACAGCGAGTAATTAAACATGGAGTGCTCGGCAACAATACCCATTATAGAAACGTCGCCCACCTTGGAAAGCTTTTTATTTGCACCGCTGCCAGGTTTCAAACCTCGGTCGGAAAGTTTTATAAGTCCGATGTCGCCGGCAAGCCCTACGGCGGCGTCCACCGCTATTACGGGATTATCCGGGTGCGTGGCTTTTAAAAATTCGTTCATGTATTTAACTTCGTGCGCGGTAATGGGTTTTGAAAGCGTACCGTAAACGTAACAGTTCAGACCCTGCAGCTTTTCTTTGAGCTTGGTTCCCGTAACCGGGCCAAGACTGTCCCCTACCGACAGGTCGCTCCCGATGCACAGAACGACTGGTGTGCGGTTATCGAATAAAACTTTTTTTAATGAAAGGCAAACGCCTTCCGCAGCCATAGCGTTATATAAGTTGAATGAATAGTCCATAAATAAAAAATCCTCGGGAGTGTTATTGACTGCTTAATAATAAATTATAATTAAAAAGTTTAATTTTTGTGTTAAAACCTCTAAAATTTTATCCACAAATCTACAGAGGCATAAAAGTAATTTCGGGCGCATAAACTGTAAGTTGGCGCATTTTATCAACAGTTTGTTAACATTATCCACATTTACACAATTATAGGCGGTACACGTTCCACGTGAAACAATACTAACGTGAAAAAATTTAGTTTAAAGTTTCACATGAAACATTTTTTGTTTATAAAAGCGCATTAGCGCATTAAAAATTTAGCGTAAATTTGAGCGTTTAACATAAAATTGACAGGTGAAAACAATGTAAAATTTGGGTGATAAACCAAACTTTCTGTTCCCAAACGCTTGATATATAATTTTGATTGTGCTAAAATAACTTCGTTTTGTTAAGAAATAATAATTTTAAGGAGTTTTGTTTTGAGTAAAAGAGGTAAAATCATTCTCTGGACAGTCATTCTCTTAATGATTGCCGCAATTGCAGTCGTCTTGATTACGACAAGCTTGAACGGCGGCGCGAGTGAGATTGACCGTACTAAATTCAGAGAATACGTAGAAAATTCACAGTACGTTACGCGGGACGGCAAGCTCAGGGAAGGGCAACAACTTCCTTCCGGTTACCACCTCGACGATAACGGCGTGGTAGTCAACGAGCACAACGAACGCCTTACCGTAATATGGAAGGTTTCGACCGACGCATACCAGTATAACGGCTACATTTTAAGCGGCTCGGGCGACAACCAGAAGGAAGTCAGAAAGTTCTACTGCTTCGGTCCCTCCCTGTACGGTTCCGAGAGCTGGGATTCCGAAACTATCAAAGGCTGGGAAAGCAACGGCGTTTCGATAGAGCAGGCAAATCCCAACTCGGGCAGCTGGGTTTCGACAGCGTTCACGGTACTTTCGCTCATAATCGTCTGCGTGGTATTCTTCCTTATTATACGCTCGTCCATGGGCGGCGGCGGTAAGATGATGTCCTTTGCCAAGACCAAGGCGCGCATCACTACCAATATCAAAGTACGTTTTGCGGACGTTGCGGGTGCCGAGGAAGAAAAAGTCGAGCTTGCGGAAATAGTCGAATTCCTGCGTCAACCCAAAAAGTTCTCCGATTTGGGTGCGCGTATCCCTAAGGGCGTGCTTTTGGTTGGCCCTCCCGGAACAGGTAAAACCCTGTTTGCAAAAGCCGTTGCGGGCGAAGCGGGCGTGCCATTCTTCTCCGTTTCGGGTTCTGACTTCGTTGAAATGTACGTCGGCGTAGGTGCGTCGCGCGTACGCGACTTATTCGATATGGCCAAGAAAAACCAGCCCTGCATTATCTTTATCGACGAAATCGACGCAGTAGGCAGACACCGCGGTGCGGGACTCGGCGGCGGTAACGACGAGAGAGAGCAGACCTTAAACCAAATACTCGTCCAGATGGACGGCTTCGAGGCGAACGAAGGCGTAATCGTTATGGCGGCAACCAACCGTTCCGATATCCTCGACCCCGCGTTGACCCGTCCCGGAAGATTTGACAGACAGGTATTCGTAAGCCTTCCCGACGTCAAGGGCAGAGAGCAGATATTAAAGGTACACGCACGCAATAAACCTCTCGCACCCGACGTAAGCTTGAAAAACGTTGCGCGTTTGAGTGCGGGCTTCTCCGGTGCGGACCTTGCAAACCTCTTGAACGAAGCGGCTATCCTTGCGGCACGTGCAAACAAACAGCTCATAGGCAACCCCGAGCTTTACGAAGCATTCGATAAAGTTGCAATGGGCCCTGCAAAGAAAAGTAAAGTTGTTACCGAATCGGAAAAAAGGCTTACAGCCTTCCACGAATCGGGACACTGTATTCTGGCAAAGCTCTGCACGAACTGCGACCCCGTACACGAAGTTACTATTATCCCCCGCGGCAGTGCAGGCGGCTTCACGATGACCCGCCCCGAAACGGACAGAGGTTATTACAGCAAAAACTTCATTCTCGACGATATCTGTATGACTCTTGGCGGACGCGTTGCGGAAGAGCTTGTTATTAAGGATATTTCTTCCGGTGCTATGGGCGACATCAAGCAGGCGACAAAGTTTGCAAGAGCAATGGTAACCGAATTCGGTATGAGTGAAAAGCTCGGACTTGTAAGCTACAGCGACGATTCGCAGCCTATGTTTATCGGAAGAGATATGGCGACCCACAACTCCTATTCCGAAGAAACGGCTAAAATGATTGACGACGAAGTTCGCGTAATCGTTAAAACACAGCTCGACCGTGCAAGAAAGCTTTTGAGCGAAAACCGCAAAGTTCTCGACAATATGGCAAGAGTTCTTATGGAACGCGAAACCATTTACACCGAAGAAGTCGATATGCTCCTCGAAGGCAAGTCCTATGCGGACGTAATTAAGTATATGGACGAAAACGACGGCAGCCGCCTTGAAACCCGCTTCAAAAAATATGAGGCCGAAGAACCCGCGGCAAGCCCCGCAGAGGAAACTACGGCTGCTCCCGTTGAAGAAAACAAGGACGGAGACCCCTCCGAAAACTAAACGTTCCACGTGGAACTTTGAAATTAAACCAACAAAACACGCCCGCAAAACGCGGGCGTGGGAAACAGAAAAAAGGTTAAGTGTTATGGCAAAAATTATTTCATTCACCAACAAAAAAGGCGGCGTGGGAAAAACCACGACGGCTATCAATATGGCGGCTTACTGTGCCGATGCGGGCAAAAGAGTTTTGCTCGTTGATATGGACTCACAGGGAAATGCGACGACAGGCTTAGGTTTTTCTAAGAGCGCCCTCAAAAAATCGGTCTATAACGTGCTTATAGACGACGATTTGGTTTCGGCAAACGTTCTGCAAACAGTCGTTCCCAATTTAGACATTCTCCCCGCCAACGTCGATTTGACCGGGGCTGAAGTCGACCTCGTTTACAAGCGGAACAGAGAGAGGATTTTGAAAAACGCCCTCGATAAAGTTCAGGACGATTATGATTACATATTTCTCGACTGCCCCCCTTCTCTCGGCTTAGTTACTATTAACGCCTGGGTGGCTTCAGACAGCGTGATTATTCCTTTGCAGAGCGAGTACTACGCTTTGGAAGGCGTAAGCCAGCTTATGAACACAATCGCAATGGTAAGACAGCATTTAAACCCGCGGCTTCAAGTTGAAGGCGTGGTAATTACCATGTACGACGGCAGGGCTTTGATAGCCAAGCAAATCACTGCGGAAATTAAAAAGTTTTTCAAAAACAAGCTTTATGAAATTATAATCCCCCGCAACGTCCGACTTGCGGAAGCTCCTAGCCACGGCGTGCCCATACTGTTGCACGACCCGAAATGCGTAGGCGCAAGAGCTTATAAGGCGCTAACGGACGAATTTTTATCACGTCAGAAATAAAGAAATTCAATTAAGAGGTAAAATATGGCAAAAGGTTTAGGTAAAGGATTAGACGCGTTATTTGAGGAAACGGACGCCGCCTACGAGAAAGTGTACGAGCACAAGAGTGCCTTCGGCTACACGGAAGAAGAGAGAAAAAATGCAGAGGATATGCCGCTTGACTTAATTTCGGCAAATCCCAACCAGCCGCGTAAGAATTTCGACGAGCAGGCTTTAAAAGAGCTTGCCGACTCCATTCAGCAGCACGGCGTAATTATGCCTATCGTCGTCAACGACAACAAGGACGGCACTTATATGATTATAGCGGGTGAAAGGCGTTACCGTGCAACCAAGCTTGCAGGGCTTTCCACCATTCCCGTTGTAATCCGCAATTACACCGAAAAACAGATTAAAGAAATTTCGCTTATTGAAAACCTGCAAAGGGAAGATTTAAACCCCATAGAAGCGGCTACGGCAATGAAACAGCTTATGACGGACTACAAGCTCACTCAGGACGAGCTTGCCGAAAGAATTGGCAAATCCCGTCCCGCCGTGGCAAATACGTTAAGGCTTTTAAATCTCTGCCCGGAGGTAATCGAGTTTATTTCCGACGGTAAGCTTTCCGCCGGTCATGCAAGAACTCTCGTTACTCTCTCCGCGGAAGACCAGCTTAATTTTGCAAGGGAAGCTATAAAGGGACAAATTTCCGTCCGTGAGCTTGAAAAGCGTGTCCGTGCCCACAACGTTCCGCCCGAGGTTCTGGAAGAGCGTAAAAAGAAAAAGCGTGCCATTGCTTCTGTAGAGTTAAGGCAGCTCGTTGAAAAAATGAGATACGTTTTCCGTACCAAGGTCAGCCTTATCGGCAACGACAAAAAGGGCAGAATTTATATCGACTACTACTCCCGCGACGATTTGGACCGTATTGCGGAAATAGTCGAAATCATTGAAAGACAAAATTAATTAAAATCCATAAAATAACGGGGCGCAGACTTTTTAAGTCTGCGCCCCTTGTTTTTATTTGCCGTGATACTCGTCGAACAAATCGTTCGGAGTACATTCCAAAATATCGCACAAGGCCTGCAAATTTTCATACTTAATGCTTTTCGTCTGGTTGTTTACCATTTTATTAAAATTCTGATAACTCAGCCCGAGTTGAATATACAGCCAGTATTTTGTTTTGCCCTTCTCCTTTAATATTTCAAGAATTCTTAATTTCATATATTATCCTCACAATAGCTAATGTACACATTATATATTGCTTATTTGCTTGACAAATAGACGCGCCGATTATATAATGTACACATTAGATATTAAGGAGACACAAATGAAAATTTTAGAAAAATGGTGGTTTAAATTAATCATTAATCTGGTTATTTCCGTAGTGCTGTTTTTCGGTCTTGTCATCGGCTTGGCGGATAACAGTCAGGGCGGCTCTCTGTTTATAGGCGCGTTTACTCTGGCGGGACAGCTCTTTTTCCTGCTTGCCTTCGACACAATCGGAAGATTTAAAAATAAAGTTACGGGGGCAATCCGTTACGTATTCGTAATTATCGGCGCCGTCATTATTATTGCGGCGGGAGTTCTTTCAACCGTGCTCCTCGCGTCGGGCAATATGACGGGCAATCCCTGGTTTGATTCGTTCTTCTCACTGTGGTTTCTGAACGGCGCAATTTCGTTCATTTTCTACTACATCATAAACGAGGAAGTTCTGCCCGAAATCCTGTACGGCTTATTGCCGATAGGGTCGCTTGTAGCAAGCTATCTTTTAAACGTGGTATTTTTGTATCTCGGTCTCTACGTGCATCCGTTCTTTAACGATTATTTCGCTTTGGTGCTCTGCTTCGTCCTCGCCGTAATAATGTTTATCATTATCAAGAAAAACGGCGGTATCGAGTTCGACGGCACGTTCTTCCGTAAGTTAGACGAAGAGGCTCAAAGACAAAACGCGCCCGCAAAGCCCAAAACTACAACGAAAGCCCATTACGACGACGATGACGGCGAATACGTGGACAACCGCAAATCGGGTTCGGGCTTGTGGAATAACGCCTTGGAAAAGGCGGTAAACCGCGCAATCGGCAGAGTGCAGGCAGGTTATTATAGCCCGCGTTACGGCAAGATAGAAAGCGTAAGATTAAACAGCACGGTCTATTTTAATACAGTCAGCGTCAGCGGCACGGTAAATTACAGAATAACCTATCCGCACGAGTTGCAGGAGCACGAGCTTAAGGACGACG
>JAIDRY010000178.1:2877-6523 GCA_029061465.1 Clostridia bacterium | reverse complement strand
GTTATACACTGTTTATTTATGATATAATTTATACATTATAATAATAAGGAGAAAGATTATGAAAAAAATCAAGAAGTTGACTTTGGCAATTTTCGCTGCTATTGCCTGCCTTGCGTGCAGTATGCTGGCACTTGTTGCTTGCAGCGGCGAAACGGTAATTAAAGTCGGCAAAACCGATATAGGCACCGTAACCTCGAAAGGTGCAACTTACAGCGTGGAAGGCGAAGCGGATACCGCTTACAAGCTTACCGCAAATGTTGACGGCGCAGCCAGTGACGACGTTTTAATCGCCGTAGGCGGTGAAACCGGAACGGCATTCGTTGTATTCACCTATACTGCTGGTTGCGAGGCGACCTTAACGGCAGTTTCCGACGACATTAAAAACGTATCCGTCGTTATGGAAAAGTACGAGGAGTCCGAACTTCCCGAATACAAGTCTTACGACCTGACGGCCAATGGTCTCACCGTAACAAACCTTAAAGCGGATGAAATAATTATCGTATCCTTTGCTACGGAAGTTGGCAAGACTTATACCGTTACCGTAGGCGAGGGCTTGTCTATCCTTTCGAAGAGCGGCTCTGCAGCCACCGTTACAGTTAACGGTTCTGCCTATGCTAATGAAGAAACCAACGTTGCGAGCGTTATGGTAAAAGCAACTAAAGACGTAGCTTCGGCAACCGTATCGCTTAGCGTTGCGGACGAAGAAGTCGCCAATTATCCTGCTTTGACTGTCGGCGCTAACACAATCAGTGGAACTGATGAGTGGAAACTGACTCAAATTTATACCCTTGAAGTAACCGCAAGCGGTACGTATTCATTTACTGGTATTGATGCAGAATTAATTTTGGTTGGTACAGAGGTTACTGAAGGCTTTGGCGGAAGTCTTGATATTGCGGGTTTATTGGAGGCTGACGCCGACGGCAATTATGACCTTGATGCAGGAACGACGTATTACGTAGGTCTCTTTGGCGATGGTACGTTGACTATTGCTTTTGCTGAATCAAATATTCCCACACCTGAAGTCAAAACTTTGACGACGGCAGGTCTTATCGTGACCAACCTTAAAGCAGGCGACAAATTTAACGTACAAGTTGCTACCGAAGAGAACACCACCTATACCATTAAAATAGAAGGCGAAGGTTTGGCTATTCAGACCATATTAGGCGCGACCAAAACGACTGAAACCTTCAACGGTAATGATTATGTTGATTTTGATAACGTTGCAACCTTTACTTTGGTAGCGAGTGCAGACGTAGCTTCGGCAACCATATCGCTGACCCTTGGCGGTAACGAAGGCGGCGAGGGCGATTATAAAACTTTGACTGTCGGCGCTAACACAATCAGCGGAACTGATATGTGGAGCCTGTCTGAAATTTACACTCTGGAAGTAACTGTAAGCGGTACGTATTCATTTACCGGTATTGATGCAGAGTTTGTTGTGGTTGGTACAGAGGTTACTGAAGGCTTTAACGGCGGTCTTGATATTGGTGAGGTGATTGGACCCGACTTTGAAACCGGTTGCTGTGAGCTTGTTGCAGGTACGACGTATTACGTTGGTTTATTTGCCGACGGTACGCTGACTATTGCGCTTGCAGACTAACTCAATAACGATAAAGTAATTAAATACAAAAGGGAGCAAGTGAAAGCTTGCTCCCTTTACTTATGCACTAATTTTTGACGTGATTATAAAGAAACGAAAAAAACCGTTGATTTTAATTTTTTTAATGGTATAATGTTGCGTAAGGAGAGTTTTTATGAACAATATACCTGAAATAAAAATAGGAATAGTAGCGGTGTCGCGTGATTGCTTCCCCGAAAGCTTATCGGTAAACAGGCGCAAGGCACTCGTTACCGCTTATGTGAAAAAATATAATAAAACGGATATTCACGAATGTCCCGTCTGCATAGTTGAAAACGAAATACATATGGTTCAGGCGCTTGAAGATTTAAAGAAAAACGGCTGTAATGCACTGTGCGTATATCTCGGCAACTTCGGTCCGGAAATAGCGGAAACTATGCTTGCACAAAACTTTGACGGCCCCGTAATGTTCTGTGCCGCCGCCGAAGAGAATATCGGCGTATTATCTTCGGATAGGGGCGACGCATACTGCGGTATGCTTAATGCTTCGTACAACTTAAAATTGAGAAATGTGAAAGCATACATGCCCGAATATCCCGTCGGCAATGCGGAATATTGCGCGGATTTAATTCACGGCTTTGTGCCGATAGCAAGGGCGCTTGTAGGTATTAAAAACTTAAAAATTATCTCGTTCGGTCCGCGCCCGCAGAATTTCTTTGCTTGCAACGCACCCATTAAACAGCTTTACAATATCGGCGTGGAAATAGAGGAAAACAGCGAGCTTGATTTATTTGAAAGCTTTAATAAACACGCAGGAGATAAGCGCATACCCGAAGTAGTTGCGGATATGGAAAAGGAACTCGGCAAAGGCAACAAAAAGCCCGAAATCCTTGCAAAGCTTGTACAGTATGAGTTGACTTTGCTTGACTGGATAGAAACCCACAAGGGCAGTAAAAAGTACGTTGCAATTGCGGGCAAATGCTGGCCCGCCTTCCAGACACAGTTCGGCTTTGTGCCTTGCTACGTCAATTCAAGACTTACAGGCAGAGGTATACCCGTAAGCTGTGAAGTAGATATATACGGCTGTCTTTCGGAATATATCGGCACTTGCGTTTCAAACGAAAGTGTAACGCTTCTCGATATAAACAATACCGTGCCCGAAGAAATGTACAATGCAAGCATAAAGGGCAAGCACGACTATAAATTTACTGATACGTTTATGGGCTTCCATTGCGGTAACACCTGCGCGGGCAGACTTTGCAACCCCGAAATGAAGTACCAGAAGATTATGGCAAGAAGCTTGCCCGTAGAGGTTACGAATGGAACGCTAGAAGGCGACTTGGCGGCTGGGGATATAACGTTCTACCGCTTGCAGTCAACGGCTGACAATCACTTATATGCATACGTTGCACAGGGCGAAATTCTGCCTGTAAAAACGCAGAGCTTCGGCGGAATAGGCGTTTTTGCCATAAAGGAAATGGGCAGGTTTTACAGGCACGTTTTAATAGAAAACGGCTTCCCGCATCACGGCGCCGTTGCGTTCGGACATTACGGAAAAGAGCTGTTTGAAGTGTTCAAGTATTTGGGCGCGGAAAAGATAGGCTATAACCAAACTGAAAAATATAAAACGGAGAACCCTTTTTAAATGAAACGCATACTCGGAGTAGAGTTTGGCTCAACGAGAATAAAAGCTGTGCTTACGGACGAGAACGGTCAAGTGCTATCACAAGGCAGTTTCGAGTGGGAAAACAGCCTTGTGGACGGACTTTGGTCGTACTCTTTGGACGAGGCGCAAAGGGGCTTGCAGGCAAGCTATAAAGAGCTTGTAAAAAATTACGGAAAGCCTATAACACAGCTTGACGCAATCGGCATCTCGGCAATGATGCACGGCTATCTTGCTTTCGATAAAAACGGCAAGCTTTTAGCGCCGTTCAGAACGTGGAGAAACACAAACACGGAAAGGGCGGCAAGAGAGCTTTCCGGATTATTCAATTTTAACGTTCCTATGCGTTGGAGCGTTTCGCAGTATTACCAGTCGTATTTGGACGGACTTGACCATGTAAAGGA
>JAIDRY010000178.1:0-2867 GCA_029061465.1 Clostridia bacterium | reverse complement strand
AAGTTGCGTATTTAACCACGCTTGCGGGATACGTGCATTACAAGCTTACGGGTAAACTTGTTCTCGGTGCGGACGACGCTTCCGGAATGTTTCCGCTTGACGGTAACGATTACGATAGCGCAATGCTTGCAAAGTTCAATGCGCTTATAGGAAAGGACTTTAAAAAGCTGTTGCCCAAAGTTTTGCTTGCGGGCGAAAGTGCGGGAGTTTTGACGGCGGACGGCGCAAAGTATTTAGACCCTACGGGAACGCTCAAAGAGGGCGCGGTATTGTGCCCGCCCGAAGGCGATATGGGAACGGGTATGATAGCAACCCATTCCGTTGCGCCTAAAACGGCAAACGTTTCTTCGGGAACGGCGGCTAATATGACGGTTATTCTTGAAAAACCGTTAAAAAATTATTATAAAGAAATCGACATAATATCAACCCCAGACGGAAAGCCCGCCGCACTTATACACACAAACAACTGCACATCGGAAATCAACGAATGGGTAAATCTCTTTTCCGAAGTCGCGCAGCTTTGCGGAGCAAATATAGATAAAGGTGAACTTTTTACTAAGCTGTTTGAAAAGTCGCTCGAAAGCGATAACAAGACAGGCGGACTTATCGGATATAATTATCTTGCGGGTGAAACGCTTGCGGAAACCGTGAACGGCGCGCCGCTTATTTTAAGAAGTCCAGACGGAAAACTCAACCTTGCAAACTTTATGCAGATGCAGATATATTCGGCAATTTCGGCTCTGTCGCTCGGTATGGATATTCTTGAAAAAGAGAAAGTTAAAATCGACCGTGTAACGGCGCACGGCGGTTATTACAAGACTGAGTTTGTCGGGCAAAACGCAACTAGCTCAGTTTTGAACGCGCCTGTAACCGTAATGGAAAACGCGGGCGAAGGCGGAGCGTGGGGAATAGCGTTGCTTGCCGGATACGTTTTAAATAATTCGCTTTCTTTGCCTGAATATCTCGATAAAATATTTAAGGATACCAAGATGAAAACCGTAACGGCGGACGACAAAGAAAAAGCCAAATGCAAAGCATTCCTTGAAAGATATAAAAAGAATTTAAGCGTTGAGCAAATTGCTTCAAAGGTGAACTGATGCTTGAAGAGTTAAAGAAAGAGGTTTTAAAAGCTAACCTCGATTTGGTAAAAAACGGACTTGTATTGTTCACCTGGGGGAACGTGTCGGCGAGGTGCGGCGATTACGTTGTAATTAAGCCGAGCGGGATTGAGTACGAAAGTATGAAAGCCGAAAATATGGTGGTCGTTGACTTAAACGGAAAAGTAATTGAGGGTAAATACAGACCATCAAGCGACACTCCCACGCACCTTGAACTTTACAAGGCGCACCCCGAAATAGGCGGGGTGGTTCATACACATTCAACTTATGCAACGGCACATGCACAGGCGGAAAGACCTATCCACGCATACGGTACTACTCACGCGGATTATTTTTACGGAGATATTCCTTGCACGCGCAATTTAAAAGAAAGCGAGATAAGCGAGTACGAAAAGAACACGGGCATGGTTATAAACGAAACGTTTAAAGATAAAGACGTTGTTGCAATTCCCGCCTGTCTTGTGGCTCATCACGGAGTATTCGCTTGGGGCAAAAACGCAAGTGAGGCGGTGTACCACGCAACGATTGTTGAAGAGGTTGCAAAAATAGCGTTTATGACGGAGAAACTAAATCCTTCGGCAAATCGTCTGCCGCAACATATAGCGGATAAACATTATTACCGCAAGCACGGTAAAAACGCGTATTACGGACAAAAATAAACGGGTTGACAATTTTACTCTTGAAAAAAATTTAGCGCTGCTGTATAATTAGCATATAAAAAACTTTGTATCTATCAAAAGGGAAAATTATGAAAATTAAAATCACTTCGGATTCTACTTGCGATTTAAGCGCCGAGCAGATTGAAAAGAACGGTATCGGCATTTTCAGTCTGTCTATAATTTTGGGCGAAAAGAGTTTTAAGGACGGCGAGCTTTCCCCGCAGGATATTTTCGACTTTGTTAAAGAGACGGACACGTTGCCGAAGACGGCGGCGGGTTCTCAAGACGAGTATTCTGCGTTTTTCGCCGAAAATCTTAAAGATTACGACGCGCTGATACACTTCAATATTTCGGCGCAGGCTTCGTCGTCGCACTCCGCGGCATGTAAGGCGGCGGAGGAGTTCAAAGGAAAAGTTTTCGTAATAGACAGCAAGGCGCTTTCCACAGGGCAGGGCTTGCTGGTTTTAAAAGCCTGCTCTCTTGCGGAGGATGGAAGGACGGCAGCCGAAATAGTTGAAATTATAAACGGCTTGCGTTCAAAGGTGAACACTTCGTTCGTGCCCGACGCGCTGGACTATCTGCACAAGGGAGGCAGGTGTTCGCTTGCCGCGCTGATAGGCGCAAAAGTCTTAAAGCTTCACCCGATGATTTGCGAAAACGCCGAAGGTCAGCTTATTGCCAAAAAGAAATATATGGGCAATATGTCGAGGTGTATACGCACCTATGTGGAAGATTTAAGGGCACAGTATCCCGAATACGATAAAACGCGTTGCTTTATTACACACAGCTCTGCAGATAAAGAACTTGTCGATTTGGCAAAGCGGCTCGTTGCGGAAAACTTCGGTTTCGACGAGGTGTGCGAAACGGTCGCGGGTAGTATTGTAACCAGCCACTGCGGCAGAAATACGCTCGGCGTGCTGTTTATAAGCGAATAAGTACCATTGAAAAAAGGCGAACCGTACGGTTCGCCTTTTTTATGATAAAACAGAGGATAGGTAAAAACCTATCCTCTGTTTTGGCGCGGAAGGCGAGATTTGAACTCGCGCTGCAGTTTCCCGCACTACTCCCTTAGCAGGGGAGCCCCTTGAGC
>JAIDRY010000177.1 GCA_029061465.1 Clostridia bacterium | reverse complement strand
GCTTGAAAATTTTGTTGTAGGTGCAGACGACGGAAAAGCCGTTAAACTAAAGGATATATGCGAAATAACCAAGAATACCACGGAAGCGTGCATACGCCGCAGCAACGGCAAGGAGATGATTTCGGTTTCCGCAGTGCTTCCCAATACGGACACAGGCTCGGCGTCAAAGCTAATGCAGTCGGCGGCGGCAAGCGTGCTTTCCTCCAACCCCGACTACGCGGAGTATTCGTTTGAAAGTAGCGGCATATCAAGCTACTTGGACGACGCGTTCCAGGGACTTGCGGTAGCCCTCGTAATATCATTCTTCCTTCTGTTCGCAGTAATGGCGGTGCAGTTCGGCTCTGCGTTAAAGCCTTTAATAGTTATGGCAAGCATACCGTTCAGCTTTACGGGCGGTTTCATAATGCTCGTTATCACAGGCACGAGCCTCAACGTCGTTTCGTTCATAGGGCTTATAATGCTGATGGGCGTAGTCGTAAACAACGCGATAGTTATGCTTGAAAAAATAAAGCAGTTGAAGGACGACGGTATGGAACACTACACAGCCGTACAGGAAGCGTGCAAGGTAAGGCTCAGACCCATACTTATGACAACGCTTACAACTATCCTTGCGCTTATCCCCCTTGCAATAGGTGTGGGGCAGGGCAGCGAGCTTATGCAGCCCCTCGGCATAGTGGTTATAGGCGGACTTTTGATAGGCACGCTGGTAACGCTTATTCTCGTTCCCGCGGTATACTGTGCGGTGCACAGACTTTCCGCCAAAAAGAGAGACTGATATATCACGACGGTTTATGAATAGAGAAATTAACGAACTTCCGGAAAGCATTTTAAAAACAGTACGGCATAAGCCCTATGAAGTTACGCGCGTGGGACTGTCGGGAGCGGAAGTCAGAGTATACGAAAACTTCGTTTTAAAAATTCAACCGCACTCGGCAACGTCCGTAAACGAAGCGGCTTTTATGAGGTTTTTGCAGGGCAAAATTCCCGTCCCCGAAGTTGTTTTATTTCAAACGCAGAACGGCATGGATTACCTGCTGATGACAAGGCTTCGCGGGCGCATGCTTTGCAGTGAAGAGTATCTTTCAAATCCGAAAACGCTCTTTGAAAAAGCGGCGAAAGTTTTACATATGTTGTGGGCAATTCCCGCAAAAGATTGCCCGTCGGATATGTCGCTGTCTTACAAACTGCGTTTAGCCGAAAATAACGTTGTCGGAAATCTGGTAGACGTCGGAAACGTAAACCCATCTACGTTCGGCGCACACGGACGGTTTAAAAACCCCGAACACCTTTTGCGCTGGCTGATAGACAACAAGCCCGCCGAAGATATAGTTACCTCGCACGGAGACTTGTGCCTTCCCAATATTTTCGATTGCGGCGGCGAGACGGCAATTATCGATTTTCCGTACGGCGGCGCGGCGGACAGGTACTGCGATATTGCGTTGCTGTACCGAAGCAGCAAGGACAATTTGCAGGGCGGGTACGGAAAGTTTTATTCTAAGTTTGACGAAAAACTTTTTTTCGACGTTTTATCGGTAACGCCCGACCGCGACAAAATAGACTACTATATTCTTTTGGACGAATTATTTTAAAAAGTAAATAACACCGCTATATTTGCTATGCAAAATACGGCGGGGTTATTTTTTATTGTCGGCGAATATACTATTGCGTGGAAAAGTTTAAATCTAAAAGCGGGTTCATACTCGCAAGCATAGGCGCGGCGGTGGGCTTGGGTAACGCGTTGCGCTTTCCCGGGCTGTGCGCAAAATATGGAGGCGGCGCGTTTCTTTTAATTTACTTAATAGCGCTGATAGTTCTCGGCGTGCCTCTTTTGAATGCGGAAATCGCAATGGGCAGAAGGTTTAAAAGCGGAGCGCCGCGCTGTACGGCTGGTATGCTGAATAGACCTAACGCGGCAGCGGTGGGCTGGGCTGCGGGGCTTAACTCGGCGCTTACCGCCGTGATATACGCGGGGCTTGCGGGGTGGATTATTTCTACCGCCGCAAATATAACCCCGCTTTGCCTTAAATCCGCCGATATGCCGCGCGCGGAAATTTCGGGGTATTTTTTCGACTGCGTTTTAAAATCGCGTAACGACGGAGTTATAGACGGTATCTCCCCCGTGGTGCTTTGCTGTGTGGTTGCGGCTTGGGTGCTTATGTATTTCTGCCTTAAAGGGGGCGCAGGCTCGCTTGCAAAGGCGGCCAAATTCACCGTAATAATTCCCCTTGTAATTCTCGTTTTGATGGCGGGGCGCGGGCTTATGTATAACAATTCGGGCGAGGCGCTCGGCGCACTTTTTATCCCCGATTTTTCCTGCCTGAACCGTCCCGATATGTGGCTCACCGCACTCGGTCAGGTGTTCTTCTCGCTGTCCGTTGCCGTGGGGATAATGCCCGTTTACGGCTCGTATCTTCCCGAAGGCGCGGGAATATTCGGCTGTTCTCTCGCCGTTGCCGCCGCCGATTTTTTAGTGTCCGTGCTTGCCTCGGTGGTGCTGTTTACAACGCTTTACGGCTGCGGCATACAGAGCGCTATATGTGATAGCGGAATACTCACCGCCTTTGCAGTTTATCCCGTGGCGATAACCTCGCTCTTCGGAAGCAATGCGGTTTTAAACGGAGTTTTCGGCATACTCTTTTACTGTTCGCTTGCAATGATGGCGGTGCAGTCGGCGGTGTCTATGCTGGAAGCGTTCATCTCGCCATTTGCAGACGGCGACGTCAAAAAGAAGAAAAAGGTCGTCAAAATTGCCTGCCTTATCGGTGTGGCGGTAAGCGTACTTTTTTCAACCTCCGCCGCGCCGCTTATAATCGAGGTTGCCGACCTTTTCATAAACTTTTATAACGTTTTAATTTTGTGCATAGCCGAATGCCTTATTTTAGCTTTCTCCAAACGGACGGGCGGACTTGTCGAAGAAATAAACAAATTTTCCTCGCGACTTAAAATGCCGCAAAAGCCCTTTTTGATATCGGTAAAATTTTTAAGTCCCGCAATTTTAATATGTCTCGGGGTTATGGAAATTTTCCGCATTGCAGGCTCGCCGCCGGGTTATCCGCTTTGGCTTATAACCGCGTTCGGCGCGGGGTTAAGCGTTGCGGTATGTGCTGTTTCCGTGGTTATATCAATGCGGCGAGGGCGCGGCGGACGACCGTCATAATTTTAAAAATTTTATCCTGCGGATATGATAGTAAAAGTTATCTTTCCGCAGCCCCAAAATATTCATAGCGTTTTCGGACGAGATGCGTTTATTGATGTAATCGGTTGCAACCGTTATAAACTCCTCGGAATACTGCCGTTTGGGTCTGCCGAACTTAACGCCGTTGAGCTTGGCAATTCGTATGCCGTCCGCCTGTCGCGCCTTTATGTTTTCGCGTTCGTTTTCGGCTACGAAGGACAGTACCTGCAACACGATATCGGAAATAAATTTTCCCACGAGCGTATCGGCTTTCGTGCGCGTATCCAAACGCGGCATATCCAGAACGAGAATATCCGCGCCGACTGTATTCGTTATGTGCGCC
>JAIDRY010000176.1 GCA_029061465.1 Clostridia bacterium | reverse complement strand
TTACTAGATAGATTATAGTCTATTAAAATTAGATCGATATCACTAAAATCTTTTTCTGTTTTATTTTTAATAAATTCTAAAAATTTTTCATATGAAGTAATAGGTTTATCTTTTCCATTAATAAGAAAAAAGTTATTCTTCAGTACTTTTTCTATTCTGTTTAATTGTTTTTCCATATCTTTTGGATAGTCTTCTACCCATAAAATGTTATAGTTTATCTTCATAAATTTTTATCTCCAGTGTAACTCCATTATCTTTATCATTAAAGATGTCAACATTACCGCCTAAATCTTCAACAATAAGATCATAAATTTGATATAACCCAACTCCAGTACCAATTGAAACTCCAGATTCGCTTGTCGTGGAATAACCAAACTCAAATAATTGTTTTGTGTCACAATTTTCCGGAAGGCGTTCACCATTATTTGAAAACCTAATAATAATGCAATCCGCTTCTCTATCAAAACTAATTTTAAGTTTATTCGCTTCATGCTTTGCTGCATTTGAGAAAATGTTTTCTAAAGAAGTAGTTAAATCCTGTGGCGGAAAGCTAAATATACAATCTATCGGATTTGCTAATAGAACTTCCATACTTAAGTACTCTTTTTTTAAAACTTCTTCTACATAGTCTTTGATGAATTTTAAGATATTTCCCTTTATTATTTTATTCTCTAACCCATACATTACACTATTATAATATTTTACAGCAGTTAATATTTTTTGATCTGCTATTGAAATGGCCCTGATTTCATCAATATCTTTACATTCTGGATGATCTTCAAGTAGTGTTACTAAATTATCACTTATGTTATTTGCATTGCTTTTTATAACATGCGTATTATATGCTCTTGTTTTATCATCACCAGAAAGTTGCTTTTCCAAAAAGTATGTTTGGTTTTTAGCAAAATTCTTTTCTTGTTCGGCAAGTAACCTCTTGCGCTTTTCCTCCTGAACTTTTTGCTCTGCCAACTCTCTTTTGACAAACTCTTCTCTTGCTAACCTTTCTGCTTCTGCTTGGGCTCTTTCTGCCTCTTCTTTTTTTCTTCGTTCTATTTCTTTAAGCTCTTCAATATATTCATTATTTTCAGCTCGAATCTGCTGTCCTATTTTATTCCTCAATTTAAACAAAGTACTTATAATTGGGTCAACAAGTTCAACAAGCTTCTCAACTCGTTCATCATCTAAGAAATCTTGTCGGCTTGATGTCGCAATATCCGGTAAATCATCATCATCCAAGATATCAAAAGAGATTTCCCCTTCTATATAATTGGCCATAGTCTGAGTACTTTCACGCATATCAAAATAGTTTGCTACTGCCAACTTGTTTCTAACATATATACGCAATTTATTTGGATGATAAATTTCATTCCTTATAAAATTTACATCTACTGCATCCTTTGAATCTATCGTTGCGTGAATCCCAATCCAACCTTTCAACTCATAACTTTTCTTTGTTTTTGTACCATCCTCTCGTTGGAAATCTGCTTCACCTGATGTCACAAATTGTGATGCCGGCAACACTATTGTAGGCCTTTCTTCATTCTTAATATGCTCAAATTGGGATAACCAGGTAAACGATATACTATCTCTAATTTTTTCAGCAATTTTATAATTGGTATTATCATATATCGCATAAAAATTCTTATATGCTACTGCTTTTTTTACTGGATCAAAAACAATTCTCTGTCCCTTTTTAGATACTACAGCAACCCAAATTTTTGTACCTATTGCATCAATTAAATAATAATCTGATAAATTACGCTTCAACCCCTCGATTTTCTTACTTCCCGTTCGCCGTAGATCAACATTTTCCAATATTATAGCGGTGCCACTATTATTTTGCGACCATACAGCTTGGCTGGCAATTGTTTTACTTGAAGATAATCTATCAAGTTTAGGAAAATCAGAATCTTTATATGCAGCAACATTTAAAAACCATCGAGATTCTACATTATCTTTTTTAGAAAAAATATAATATCTACTCGAGAGATATAAAGCGGCAAGTTTTCCTATACCTTTTCTGCCCATAATAACTTCTTTGTCTTCGGATGATAAAGCTTCGTCTTGCCTCTTATTTCTTCCAACCCAGACATATTTTTCAGCTAAATCATCATAGCTCATACCGGTTCCATTATCAATGATTTCTATTGTAGAATGTTGTTTATCCGACATATCTATGTAAACATAAATATCCTTCGCCTTAGCATCAATACCATTTGCGACTAATTCTGCTACTGCCGACAACGGATTATTATACAAGTTTTTCCCAAGCATTTTTAATGCAGTATAAGAAAAATTGAAATAGATAGCATTTTCAGTATTTAATTTTCTTATTCTCTCCCTTTCTTTTTTGAGATCTTCCTCATTAGCCTCTTTTCTTGCTTCATAAAGGATTTTTTGATTATCACTCATTTAATTACCTCCCCCTAAAACTTTTTCAATTATTCTTGCTATCGCCATTGCCATTAATGGTGGCACGGCATTACCGATTTGTGTATTTATTTCTGCCCTGCTTTTTCCTTCAAAATAAAACCAATCTGGGAATGATTGTATTCTAGCACCTTCACGCGATGTCAGCGCCCTATCTTGTGAATAATGAATACATCTTAATCCTGAAGGCGTAGATAAATTATTCGTTATAGTAGTAGACGGTTTATTTTCTTCAAGCCTACCATAAGTATTTTTATAGCCAGAAGTTAAATAATACTTTTTATCTATTTTCCCTGCATCAACTAAAGCATTAAAATCGTTTCGACCTTGCCCTTGTTTTACATGTTGTATAACAGTTCGAATTTTATCCCCATAAGTTCCACAGCTGTGATCTCGCAATACTTTATTATCCCCTCGCATTAATCTTTGATAAACATTTTGAGGTTTACAATCATAGCACTTTATTTCTTCGCCTTCGTTAACAACTGGCAAATCAGAAATCGCATCTCTAATTGTCAATTCAGTTTTGTTACCACTTTCAAATTTTGGAATTTTAACCCCCAAATCTTTACGTACTCCTAAAATAACCACACGCTGTCTATTTTGAGGCACACCGAAATTCACCGCATCTACCACTTGTGATTCAATATCATATCCAAGATCTTTATCTACATCCCCAAATTCTTTTTTAATGATATCTATAATTTTTTTGCCATAATGGTCAACAATTGGAACTTCTATTGTCCTTTGTTTTCCACCTTCATGCCCAATTTGCTTCTTTTCTTTTAAAATTTCTCCATTCTCATCTTTTTTATAGAATACCTCTTTCATAGATAATAAACCTTTTACATTTTCGAATAAAAACATCTTCGGTCTTACTACTCTAATAAGTCGCAAATACTCCCAAAAAAGCTTAGCCTTTTCATCATATATTCTTTTACCAACCGTACTAAACGATTGACAAGGTGGTCCACCAATAATTAAGTCAACTTCCTCATTCCCTATCTTTTCTCTAATTAATTCGTCAGTGAGAACTTCACGGATATCGCCAACAATCATATTTACATTAGTATAATTTTTTTTATAAGCAGCTGCAGCATTTTTGTTAAATTCATTAGCAAATATTATTGCATTATCCTTTTTAACAAATCTACCGTTGTCTAATTTATAATAAAACCCGAATGTTAACCCACCGGCCCCCGAAAACAAGTCTACTATTCTCATATGCTTATCCCAAAATTAATTTATTTGTTTTTGATAAAAATTTAGCTGGTATATTATTATCCAATTGCCAAACTATGTTCATAGGTCTACTTCCCTCATGCTGAACATAATGTACTTTACCAAGGAAAATAAAAGGCTGTGGCCCAAATTTATCTGACTTTTGTTCACGCACAAAAAGTAATATGTTGTTACTGTTATTATCTTGATTTATATATCTTAACCCGGTTAATGAAGTGTCTGATGTTGTACTTTGACTTTGCCAGTGAAACAGTTCTTCATTAATCGAATAATCATTATATGCTGTAGTCGGAGAATAAAACTTATCTGTTTTATTAAGTGTTGTAAACAGTACATCTGTATTTTTATCCTTAAAATACTTGACACCTTCCGAAACAGTATAATCCTCGTTGAATCCTAACGCAGCCAGCACTTGATCGCGAGTATAAGTACAGTACACTTCTAATGGACAAATATAATCCAATTCAGGATCTCGCCCAACAATATTTACATCTTTCTTACATAAGCAAAGCAATTCTATAAGTTCTTCAATAAAGTATTTATCTTTAAACAAAAAGTTTAACGCTTCTATTTCATCAATAAATCCTTCTGTTTTAGGAGTCTTATCCCAGATTGAGGAGTATAACATTTTAACCATTAATTGTTGTTCTTCGTTATAAGAATTCAATTTATTGAATTCTCCATTTCGCAATTCAGATAAAACAAAATTAATCCATTTAATTGAGTCAACACAACAAAAGTGAAATAAAATTCTAAATGGATCATCAAAAATATGGTCAGTTGATTGCCATAACCCTTCCTGCTCACACATTGAATAAAATGTTAATTTTTTATTATAGATCGTCCTTACATCGATGTGATAATAATGGATATAATTTATTAACGAAAGCTTTAACCCGCTTTCGGTTTCAAATGTTTTAACTTTTGCCAATAGACCACTCTTCGAATTTAACGACGCGCGAATATTTTCTAAAATGTATTTCTGCGCTTTCTTTTCAAGTTGGATATAACATCCCTTAGGAACAGATACAAAGCCGTCTTTTATTTCGCGTTGAATACTGCGGGTAGTATTTGATAAAAGAGCCGCAAACTTATCTTCAAAATTATATCTCTTATTTGCTTGTCCAATAAAATCAAGTACCGTCAAACATTCTTTCCCTTCTGAAAGACGTAAGCCGCGTCCGAGCTGTTGCAAAAATATTGTCAACGACTCAGTGGGCCGAAGGAATAAGACAGTATTAACCTCAGGGATATCTACACCCTCATTATAAATATCAACAACAAAGATAAATCTAATTTCTCCGTTTACCAGCTTCTTCTTTACGCTCTTTCTTTCATCATCTGACGAGCTGCCAACAAGATACATTGAAGGGATACCGTGGTTATTAAAATAATTTGACATGAACTTCGCGTGTTCAATTGATACACAAAATCCAAGTCCTTTAACTTCATCTATATCAGTCACATATTTCAAAATTGATGCAATTATGTAGTCGGCACGACGCACTGCGGTTTCTTCGTTTATCGTATAAATATTGGATAGCTCATCCTTATCGTAGCCGCCTCTACTCCACTTTATATCATCGAGGCCAACAATATCTGTTACACCGAAATATTGGAAAGGACAAAGCAATTTCCTATCAATAGCTTCAGGAAGCCTGATTTCTGCCGCAATACTATTACCAAAATACTCCAATATGTTTTTGCCATCCATACGTTCAGGCGTGGCGGTTAAACCTAGCAGTATTTTAGGCTTATAATATGTAAGTAACTTTTGGTATGTGGGAGCCGCCGCATGATGAAATTCATCGACAATTATATAATCATAAAAGTCTGGGCTAGTCTTAGAAGTAAAATCTTGCGAATTAAATGTCTGGATTGATATAAACAGATTATCAATGGATTCAGGTTTATAATTGCCTACAAATAGATCACCAAAGTTCGCATCCTTCAAAATCCCACGAAATGTTTCTATACTCTGATTCAAGATTTCTTCTCTATGTGCAACAAACAATAATTTGCAAGCATTATTAGAATTTTGATTCTTAAACCTTTTATAATCAAATGCTGAAATAACTGTTTTACCTGTCCCCGTCGCCGCAACAATTAAATTGCGATGGCGCCCATGAATTGTTCGTTCCGCTTCCAACTTGTCCAATATTTCTTGCTGGTATGAATATGGCGATATGTCAAATGTATATAATTTCTCACTATTACTATCCGAAAACTTTTCAGCTTTTAACGCATGTACAAGACGATCCCTCTGCCCTTCCGAGAAAAATTCAAACTCGTTTGAATTCCAATAGCTCTCAAATGTTGCCTTAATTTTTGCTATAGTTTCTGGCAAGTCCTTTCTTGTTACCTTAACATTCCATTCCAGGCCACACGATATTGCTGCATTTGAAAGGTTGGAAGAACCTACATATGCGGTCGTAAAACCTGTATCACGATAAAATACATAAGTTTTTGCGTGAAGACGTGTACGCTTTGTATCGTAGCTGACTTTAATTTTTGTATTGGGAAGCTTACTAAGCTCTTCTACTGCCTTTATGTCGGTAGCACCCATATACGAAGTTGTTATTATACGAAGTTCTCCACCGCGTTGAGTAAATTTTTTCAACTCGTCGATAATGAGCCTCAATCCGCTCCACTTTATAAAGGAAACCAGCATATCAATTCTATCGCTTGAAACAATTTCCTTATTCAATTCGTTGAACATCTGAGGTTCATTAATTGCTCCAGTAAAAAGCGAACTCTGAGCAATTGATGTTTCGGGACGAACTATTTCCGCCTTTTCATTAATTGCTAAGATAGTATCCCTTTTATTCAAGAGTGCTAAAAGTTGTTCAGCACGCTCTGCAACTGATAGCTCATTAAAGTCCGCCTCTTTTGTTTCCGAAATAATTGTTGAGACAATTCGATTTATAAGTTGAATTTGGTCTTGAACATTTCCGCCTTTATCGTGGACATAATCAAGCCCCTTTTCTATAATTTCAGCTATATATTGTGAAAGAATTTTAGATGCTTCGCCTTCATCGATATGCGCAGTCTGACTGAGCTTATCTTCATTTTCGGACAGCTCTTTATCCAATAGCTTATTTATGACTTGTTCGTATAATCCTATTTTTAGCATTTGAATTCCTTATAAATTTTCTTTAAAATTTCACCATTGAATAGGCTTACCCATTCCCATCGCCATAATCTAAATGCTTTAATGCGTTATATGCCGACTTTAAATTCTTTTTGAAAAATTTTACTATCACTGTTGCCAGTTCTTCTACTTTATCATCATTTACTCGACGTTTGGTTTCTGGATCGTAAATAAATCTGCCGTCTTTATCTTCGTCTGGATCAATCAAAAATGTATATGTGCCTATATCTATTTCTTTTGGTAAAAATACTCCTAGTATTTCTTTGTAACTACTTGCCTGCTGTAATTTGTCTTCATATTTCTGCGCATATCCAAGTTTATCAAAACTAAACTCTAAAATTAAAATTTTGTTATCATATACAAGCACATAATCTGCTCTTCTTCGAGAATACGGCATACGGAATTCTTGGAATATTTTTAAATTGTCTTTTAATTCTAAATCACTGATATTTTTGAGCGAACGGTATAACATAGTTAAAGTATCAAACCATGTAACAATTTCATTATCAATATTAATAAAACCTTGTTCGATTGCTTTATCTTTTATAATATCAAACCGCTTAAGCTCTCGCGCGGACTCCGTTCGCTTCGCAAGGGTCTCGTTCCAGATAATCCAGCCATCAAGGCTCAAATCTTCTTCAACTAGTTTATAAAGCTGCTCAACATTTAACTCATAAAGACATTTCATTTGATTTCCCCCACTTTAGATATTAGACATTAATTTTGCTTTATTTGTGACATTTTTCGACAACTCTATTCTTCCAGTAAGTCTTCCATTGTGCAACAGAGAACTTTCGCCAAGTGGTACAGCGAATCAGACTGAGCTTTGTTTATATCTTTTCGTCGCTGCTCATACATTTGTATGGAGCGTAGGCTCACACCTGATAGTTCAGCAAGTTGCTTTTGAGAATAGCCTTTTGCTGTTCTGATATGTTTTAATTTTGTTTCGAAAAATGAAGTTGATTTCATAAAATTTATTATATCATAAGAAAACTTACAAAGTCAATATTTGTCGACAAACATATATCACTGTAGTGATATAAAAAACGGGTTTCCCGCTTGTTTTGAGTGATCGAAGTGAACGCGTCGAAAATACCACTTTGTGGCATTTTCCTTATCCTGCTTAGGATATATTCTTGTATCCCACTTTTGGCTACAAGTTCTTGCAGAAAATTAAAGGTACAGACAACCGCTTATAACAGTTATCTGCACCTAATATTTAGAATATTATCCTTTTTAATGTCAAAACTTATCACCGTTCACTACTATACTATTGCCGACATTAATTTCTTCTGTCTTTAATCCGATACTTGTAAACCACCTATCAATACAATCTTTATATCTATCAGTTAAACATAATATGCGCTGATTTGAAGAACCGAGTATACGGCGCTTTGTTTCGGGCAATTCCTTGATGAAAGCTCCGTCCAATACTGCATCACAACCGCACAAAACTTCTTTTACTTCCTCGTAGTTTCTACCTGTAAACGATATAACGCCTAACCCAAGCTTATGTATCTCTTCGGTAAGCTGAGACAAACTTTGTTGCAAAGTGGGCTCTCCACCCGAATAGGTTACTCCCTCTATTCCGAATTTTTCTTTTGCTTCAGCTATAATCAAAATTAATTTGTCAAGCGAAAGTATATTCTTCGGCACGAGCGGCTGGTAATCAGGATTACAACATCCTTTGCAGTGAATATTGCAACCTTGAAACCAAATGCATAGTCTTTTATACGGTCCTTCTACTTCGGTACATTGATTGATACTTGCAATGTTAAACTTAATCATCAAATTCAAAATGCAGTTTATCTTTCGATACGCTGACTACGATTTTTGCGCCCTTGAACGACGATAAATCCTGCTTGTTTTCGAACATAAACATTGCAAGCTCGTCCAAAAGCTTATCATTGATTGCATTAAGAATATCACGACCACCCTTACTGCTATCCGCACCGCCCAAAATATAGTCAATAAATTTCAGTTCATCTTCAAAAATTAGGTCTATCCTATATTTTTCGAGAATCGCTTTCTGAACAGGACGAAGTTTTGATTTTGCTATTTTAACGGTAAAATCCCTGTCTTTGATGAAATTGAACGGAACTATATTGCTGTAACCGATACGTCCCAAAATTTCGGGGCGCTTGATTTCATTGTCGAAATAGTTTTTGACAATATCAATAAACTCCTTGGCAACCTGTTCGTTGGAACCGCCCGAAGCCACTTCCGAAGCGCCGAGGTTTGACGTAAAGATAATAACGCTTTCACTGAAATAAACCGTTTCACCCTTACTGTCGGTAAGACGTCCGTCTTCAAGAATTTGCAAGAAAATATCCAAAATACGGGGATTAGGCTTTGCTGCTTTTTCTATCTCGTCGAACAGAATAATACTGAACGGCTTTTCTTTTACTGCATTTGTAAGCTGACCGCCCTCTTCATATCCCACGTATCCGGGAGGCGCACCGATAAGCTTTTGGTCACTGTTTTCCTGCGCATACTCTGACATATCAAAGCGAATACAAGCCTGCTCGTCACCGAACAGAAATTTTGCAAGAGCTTTTGAAAGTTCGGTTTTACCAACACCGGTAGGACCGACGAAGAACAACACACCTTTGGGCGCGGAACGACTGGAAGATTTATGGATTCCGGTAAGCCCCATATACGCCTTCACAACGACTTTCTCAATTTTTTCGATGGCTTCTTCCTGTCCGACTACCCGCTCGGCAAGAATTTTCTTAATATCTTTTACAGCCTTATAGTCAAGTTTTTCCCAAGGGTTATCCTTTTCACCGTACTTGAACAACAGATATAACTGTTCAAATGGCATTTTACCCTCTTTGCGTGAAAGTCTCGCAAGCTGAATAATTTCACGGTTTGTAAAATCATCAAGCATATCGATATACTCATTCTTCTTTTCGCAAGTCATAAGTGTTTCGCCGGGTTTTAACTTAACCTCAAATCCGCTTTCCACTTTATCCATCATTTTTTCGCGTTCTTCTCTGTCGGGCTTTGAAAGCGTGAGACAAGACACTTCGGGATTGCCCTGATAGAACGATATCGGGAACATAGCAAGCTTGCTCGTAATGAGTACGATTGTACTTTCATTCACTTCAGCAGAAAGATAGTCAACTTTTTTATCCTTGATTGCTTTCCCAAGAAGCGTAATAAGTTCACGCTCGTCGGGCGGCAGTTGCCCACCCGTCGTAAACAAATAATCTGCCCAGTTCAAAACAAATGCGGTTTTGCGGTTGGGCTTTTTCAAATTTTTAAAAATGATATTAAATATCTCGGCGGGCTCTTTGAAAAGTCCGCTGCCTGTCTTTTGTTCTTTTTCTGACTTATCGTCTTCATCATAAAAGACATAAGCTTCACCCTCTACTTCCACTTCATCGATAACCGAAAGGCGAGATATGTCTCCGTCCACACCGTCAATTCTATCCCAATAAAGCACATCATCGTAGTCAATAGCTTTAAGCATATCCATAAGATACTGCTTCAAGTCAACTATTTGTTTCTTCTCATTTAAATAAACGTCGCCGACGTTTCCCTCAACGATTACACATCTTTTAATACCAATTTCACGTCTTAATCTGTTAAAGGTTGTAGTAAGTGCCATTATATTTCTCCTTATCTTTTATTCTTATTGGTGTTTATTGCCTGATACTTCATAGTAGAAATTTTATCAGGATTGCTCCAGATTTCTGTTTGTTTGGTTACTTTTATGCCGTATACTTCTTCCAAATCGTGCATAAACGGTTCTATATCCTTTTGACAAGCCTGTCCCTCATAACCATGGAAATCGTAAATGAATTTACCATCGAGGAATATTCGAAACTCCGCTTTTTCTCCGCTTGCCTTTAATGCAACCAAAACAACTTCATTTGTATCTCGTTTAATTTTAACGTTCTTCTTGTCAACAACAAATCCACGTTGTTTGATAGCGTCCATTATAATTTTAAGCGACTTCTGACGCACCTTTTCACCGACAATTTCGGCAGTAGCATTTTGGCGAATTGACGTAAGTTTTTCTTGTGCCGTGCCTTGTGTTTTATTCAGCACTTTATCCACCGTTTCGGGGGCAACACGCGAAGCTTCAAGTTCGGCACGGATTTTTGCACGTTCTTGTTCATAACGCTCTTCATAAGTTTGATTTACTCTCTGCATCATAAGCACTTGTCCCGCTTGCAACAATTCATCGCCCGAAAGTGTATTGTCATTCAAATATGCAAGATAAGTAAACTGGCGAAGAACCTCGTCTTCAATCTTGTCCAAGTGTGATTGAGTGTGAGAATCAACCGTTATTGCACCGTTAGTTTGTTCACGCAGTTTACGCTGGTGTTCTTGTATACTTTCACCTAAAAGGGTTTGCAAAAGACTTTGAAATTCAATCAATCGTTTAGAAGCAAGCTCGTCAATGGTGTGTTGCAAATTCCCCGCAGCCAGAATATTGTCGTTCGAATGTCTATATTCTGCACTTTCATTATCAACACGCACAACTCCGCGCTTAGCTTTTCCCTCAGCACTTTGTCGAACGGCTTTGATTTGTTTTTCCAGTCGTTTTCTTTCTTCATAAATCATTTTGACAAATTGTGCAGATTGGTCGTTTAATAAACGGCTTGAAGCGCTCTCTGCTTTTGCAATCATTTCGTCCAACTCTTGCAATCGTTTTTCCGCAACTTCACAAACACTATTGCATTGAATTGCAAGCCCTTGATAATCTATTTCAACACTATGACTCATTTTTCCCTCCTAACATAAATACGATATCTCGCCAATTTTCTATTGTGGGTTTATCGAACGGAATTTGTTTTCGCTCGGGATGTTGAAAACCGTTTCTGCACATACGCAGTTTATGTAACACATCAACTTGCGGTTTAGAAATAAGCTTTTCGTTAAGCGCCATATCAATAAGTTCGTTGGCTTGCGTTTCTCTGTCTGCCTGCAAAAGTTTTCTTAAATCATATTGCAGCTTTACAAGCAAATCGCAAATTGCGTCCTTATACTTTCCTCTTGTGATATAATCGTCAATATATTTTTTTGTAATCTTTTCGGGATTTGCCGAAGCGGTACATTCGATAGACAAAAGCTCGTGAATCGGCTCGAATATCTCAAGATATCGCCCCAATAATTCATATTCTTTGGGCGCAAAAGGTCTATATTTCTCTACTGCTTTTATTACGTTTTGTAGCGTGGCGTAGGCATTAAAGAAGTCATCTGTATTGTAATCTTCGCGCAAGGTATATTCCGCGCTGTTTTCAATACCAAGCATATCACACAACTTCCAAAGATTTGTATGTACCGTCTTATATTTGGAAGCAAGCACGGTTTCGGAAGCAATTACTTCTCTTGCTAAAACGTTTGACATAAACGTTTCTATTACGTTTGCAACCGACAGTGTTTCCATATCGGTAAAGCCCGCAGAATCAAGTGCTTCGTAAACAATTTCTTTGGATTCGGTTTTACAAATGTTTTCAGAAAACTTGCGAACGTATTCCGAATTGGAAATTTGCAGGGCACCTTTCAGCGGAGTCAAAACAGTATTTTTATAAATGATATTTTCAATTTTAACTTCGCTCACGCTTTCGTTATAAAGCCCGATAGCCGCTTCCGTAAAGTCATTTTTCCACGATGGATATTTTTTGAAAGCCGAATTCAGCTTTAATAATATTTCTATCCGTTCATCCACCCTGACTACCGATTGCAATTTCTTCTTGATTATTTTACCGAAGTATTCAGTATTACCCAAGCTCTCAACTGCGTACGACACAACCTTGCCGACATCGTCGTCGAACGGTTTTTCTGCGTATTCATTATAGAGACAGTCAACTATTCCACGGAACGTTTCGAGGGACGCATTGCTTTCTGTCAAAAGTGGTAGAGTAAGCACATCTCCGAAATTCTTGCACGGCATAACTACATTTACCGCACAAAAAATTTTGCACCCTGACTTGTCCAACAACGCGAATTGCGCATTTTTGTCTATTTTATCAAGTAATTCACAAGCAAACCGCTTGTCCGCGCAAATCACATCGTCACGTTCTAAACCCGCATTACCTCTATGCAAGAATATTACACATTGCCGCCCTGCCTGTTTGGTTAGCTCGTTAGGTAAATAAAGCGCAGTAAGATTGCGTATATCCGTTATATTAACAGACAGCAAATTCCCATTTAACTTAGGGAATTTAAACTTATCTTTCATGGTCATACCATTCGTCATTATCGAAGAAGAGTAATATTTATCAAAGAATGCCCTTTCTGCCGAATCAGCAAACATAAACTCTATAAACGACGGGTAGATATTTAAAGTGATGTTATCTTCTTTTCGGACATTCATTTTTTGCGGTTCGTCCGTTGCAAAAGATATCATACGCTCTTCGGCTTTCAATCCTAATTTCGTGGGATTCGCATTAATATAATCTTCTAAACCGCTGATATCAATATCTACTTTGTCCAAAAACTCCTCGCCCAAAAAACTACCGGAAATCGGCGAATACGGCATATTATACTGCACTTCGAATTTACGCGTTACGGGACTGAAATAAATATCCTTTGGCCTTTCCTTCTCCTGTCCCGTAGGAATTGCGCCCTCGCGGAACAGTTTTTGTCCCTTAACAGTAAGAGTAACGTCGTTGACTTGGATTTCACCGAAATATTTAGGATTTGCAAAGTGCGATGCAGGATAGTTTGCCTGAACTATTTCATTATTGACTAAGCCAGCAAGTTCACTTCCAAACAAACTGTGAAGTTCTGCCGGTATTCCGAATTTTAACAATGCTTCACGAAAACGCATATCCGAACGTTGCTTGGTGATAAGCTCTAATAGAATATATGCTATGCCCGAAGCTTTACGCACTTCGTTATACTTAATACGCGTCTTATAAATCAACAGCGGAAAAGGGCATTGAGTTTTTATCTGTTTTATTATTTTCTCTTCCATATCATTCTCCTATGATATCACGTGCAGGAATAATTCTTCCTTTGAAATCGATTGTGTCAATAATTTTCCTGTACACGTGGAAATTCTGCTGTCCTTTACCTTTGCCTTCCAAATCGGGCAAATCGATAATACCGTTATCGGACAAGAATTTACGCGCACCAACCACTATCAACAATTTTCTGGCACGAGACAACGCCACGTTGATACGTTCGAATTTTTTAAGAAACTCCAAATCGAAATTCTTTCCCGCAGGATTTCTTACCATAGAAAGGATTATTATATCACGCTCATCACCTTGAAAATCATCCACGGTACTTATTATCAGTTTTTCGTCCTGTTTACCAGAGAAATTATTGAATTGTTTGTTTTTACGCTTTTTCTTGATAAGTCCCGCCTGATCACCGTAAGTACAAATAACGCCAACGCTCGGACGCTCATCTATTCGTCTTTCTTTATTGACTTTGAATTTACCTGATTTAACGAGCTCTCCGCTTGCGTTATCGAGCTGACGTAACAACTCTATTGCGACCTGCGCTTCCTGCTCGTTAACTTTAGACGTACTTCCTTCGTAAGCACTCGATTCACGCTCTTCACAATCAACAAAATAAATATGATGCTGCGGGTCTATAACGGTATTTCCGCCAAAACGAACCGTTAGATTATGCTGTTTTTCGTTGTCCTGCTGCTTTGTTCCTACCGTCAATCCCTTTTGACTGCCGCCATAGAAATGATTGAATACCTCCATAATATGACTATGGCAACGATACTGTTTATTGAGCATTACTCTGAAATCATCGGAAACTTTTTCATACAACGTTTTGAAGAAACATTCCTCATATAAAGCCGTGTACTTATCGTTTATTTCTTTCGTGATAATGCTCTCATCCAGCCCCTCGAAGTCGTCCGCTCTCATATGGCGCAAATCGTACATCGGCGGAAGCTGCCTGTGGTCACCCACAAGTATAACGGTTTTTCCATACAAAATAGGTATAAGCAAATCAAGGAAAGCAGACTTGGAAACCTCGTCTATAATAACAACATCAATTCCTTGTGTTCGTATATTTACGTCCTTGATACCATAGCGGCGAAGTTCTTCATTCTGGGCATCCGTAAATTTATCTCGGCTCGTGCAGGTTATACCGAATACGTTGACATTATCGAAAAGCGCACGGGTATACGCCTGTCTGTCCTCCTCTAAAATGTCCGGTTGTGCAAGATACTTACAAATACCCCGATACATCGGTATTTTGGTTTTATTCTCCGTCAGTGTGGATTGATAATCTTTCTCAATTGCTTTCCACTCCTCGGCAATAATTGAGAACGCCTCTTCCATATCGTCGGGATTATATTCGCGCACGATATTAAAATCACGTATAAACCGCGACACGCTCTGCTTTAATACGGAATTAAGCTCATTATACTCGGCAAGGGTTTGATTTTCGCCAAGCTCTTCATACTTTCTCTTTTCACCGCTTATAGCAAGCTGCTTCTCGCTTATATCGCTTTCGAGTCCGTCTTGCTTTTTAAGAACGGATTTTATATCCGTCTCAATTTTGTCTTTGAATTCGATTACGGTGCGTTGCGCTTCTATCTTGAACGCAGTAAGCTCTTCTAACAGCCTTTTCAATTTATCGTTAGTAATATGCGGCAAAATCGCAAATATAACACTTTCCGACGTATCGAACTCGCTTTCTTCCTGTGCCCTTTTAATATCATTAACAACAGATCTTAATTCACTTTGATATTTTTTATACTCTGCAAAATGCGCGTCGCCTTCCTGAGGAGCTTCGTCGGTTTCAGGGTCGCGCAGCTCTGAAAGAATATCTCTTAATTCCTTCTGACGATTTTTTAGCTTTACAAGCACATCTTCCGACAAAAGTTTTTCAAGCTCAGCCTTTACCATCGTTAAATCTAATTTTACAAGCTCACCCGCTTTTTCTTTGGATAATTCTTTAAAACAATCATACTTAGAGAGTAAAACTTCTATATTCCTTACAAACGCTTCAATATATTGTTCTTTGACATCTTCGGCACTAAATCTATATGCTTCAATATATTTTACCGTTCTTTTGTAACGTTCTACTTCTGTAAGCACTACGGACAGTTCTCCGCGCAAACGGTCAATTATTTCATTCAATTTGCTTATATTGTCGGAAATGTCTTTACGTTCACGCTCCACTTGCCCGATTTGTCTTTTTAACCTTAGAACTCTTTCGTAACCCAAACGAAGCTTGTTCATTGTTTCATTGAAAGACTCTTTCGTTTCCTCAAAGTGTTCATACCTGTCAACCTGCTTTTCAAGGTTACGGGATATATTCAAATAGAAGTTATCAACCAATTTCTCCGGACTGTAATTGGTTTCCTTACCGTTTTGCGACGGAATGAGTCTAAGTGGCCTTATTTCCGGAATTTTAGGAAGGCGTTCAAACACGTTATCGATAGCTTTATGCGTTTCAGATGAAATTAAAACCTTCTTCCCTCTGCGACAAAGCTGTGCGGTAATTTCTGCAATTACTTGTGTTTTACCCGTTCCCGGAGGTCCCTGCAACAAGAATAAGCTTTCACTTGCAAGCGCCTTAGTTACAGCTGCTTGTTGTCTGTCGTTTAAACCACAACACCAATCTATTTCTTGACCAACTGCTCTCGGTGTTTGACCGAGCGACTGCGGCGCAAATAAGTATGCAGCCAAATATGGATTCTTTACGTAACCGCCCATAAAAGAAGCAAGTGCTTTTTCCTGACGTTCTATCTTTGCCTTTTCTGCCCGGTTATCATAAGTCAGATAGCGGGCTCCTAATCCCTCGATTTCCTTTTCAAGATTTTTCAGCGTTTTATTTGTATCGTCGGGGCGGAAATAGATGCAATAACGACGAATAGTTTCGTCATCGATTTTATATGCCTTTTCCTCCTCACACTTTTGCTTCAATTCTTTTTTGCTTGTTTCTTTCTCCGCACGAATTGATTCACGGTACTGCGCTTTTAATTGCTCTTCTTTTTCCTGTTTTATTCTTTTCAATTCTACCTGAAGGGCAATATCGGTACTTTTGCGCTTATTGTCAATTAATTTCGCGTTTCTCTTTAAATAGAAGTCACGGATATTCAGTTTACGCGTCGCATTCGCACAATCCTTTTCGTACTTATCTTCCAATAATGAAATTTCGATTTGGATATGCGCAATATCCTTATCGTCTTTACCCTTGTTTAACTTGGAAAGCTTGCGTTCAAATTCTTTGCGTTCCCTTTCGAACACGTTTTTAATCGGCGCAGTCAGTTCTTTTTCGGCTCGCTCAAACTCTTTTTGCACCTCTTTGTCACTGTTTGCACGAACTTCGTTTTCAAGCGCATTATTTAATGAGCTTACGTATTCGTCAAATTGCTTGGTATACCGTGCCGTAACCGCAGGAGTTTGCGCGTTCATAAAACGGTTTAATTCAACCGCTATTATAGAAGCGTATTTTTCATCGATTGACTTTTCCGCCGTTTTACAATTCTTTTCAAATTTTTTATCAATTGCTTCACAGTCAGGTTCAATATCAATAGACGTGAATAAATATCTTTCCCCTAAAACGTATTGATAAAAACGAAATCCCTTAGGCAAATCGCCGTTAACGTATCTCGGCTCGGTAGCTGATAATCCCATTGCATCACGCGTATATCTATTTAAATCAGCTTCGAATTTAGGTTTACCTTTGCCGTTCTTCCCCGTGGTTACTCTTAAAACTTCTTTGCGGTTTTTATCTATATCTATGCGTATCAAAGGGAAGCTCTCTGCACCCTGAACTTCTTTTGATAGAATTACCTGCTCACCCTTTGCAAATTGTGGAATACCATCAAGCAAAAGCGACTTGTAGTCTTCCTCATTACGCCTATACGCTTCACGCGATATCATATATGAATCGCAAACTTCCACAGCAGAAATAGCTTCACATCTTTCCGATTGTTTATTTAAATAATACTTCCTGAAATCTATGTATCTTTGCCACTCATCAAATGTTTTCAGGGCTTCTTTCGGATTTGGAACCGGATACAATTCATTGCATAGCTCGTCAACAAAGTCATTAGTCAGCACTGAATTATGCAATTCCGTTGTGCCATAATCGGGAACGGTTGCCCCCATACGAAGCATCGTTTTCGAAAATGCACACGCGGCAGTGCAAATGATTCTCATTTCACCGAATTTTTCGATGGAGCTGTCAATTATATCAATCCCCTTTATCAAAACCGAAATAACGCTTCCAAACATAACGTCACCAATCAGAATTAATTCGTAATTCTCCGGTAGCACGTTGTGTGCGTATTTCTTCTTCATCGGGCGGATAATAATATTGTTTATGTACTTGTTTTCTTTGCCGTTTTTATTTACAACGGTGCGTATTCCTCTGTCAAAGCTCGGTAAAGATAGATAATACTCGTTTTCAGTTATAGGACAATAATGCGCAATAAACTCTTGCAATGTCCCCGAATAAGTTCCGCCAATTTTGCGTTTAAGCGCTTCATATTGTTCATTGAGCGACGTGTTATATAAATCGTTTGGATTACGACTTCCCGATTCCAAATTATCAACAAAATTCAAATAAAGATATGCCATTTATTCGCCCCTTTTAATTTTTGCTTTCGGTGTACTTGCGGTATTTAGAAAAAATATCAATGTAATCAATAAATTCTTTCATCTCGGCAGCACTTGCACCAACAACGATTTCCGAAACTTTATCAAATAAAATTGCCCGTGCAAATTCGTCCATACCGGAAAATTTTTGCAAAGCAACTAACTGCCTTTGCAGGGAAGCATTTTCTTTCAATAATCTTTCATTCTGTATTGTCAGTTCTTCAAGCGATGCTATCTCTTCCTTTTTACCATTGATACTGTCAGTCAATATGCTCGAAATACGATTTAAATATTTATTTAGTATCTCAGCATCAGACTCATCTAAAACGAGCTCAAGCTCCTCTTCTGTTTCTTTACCGAAAAGATACAGTATCTTTAACTGCTTGTCCTTGGGAATATCCGCAAATCTATCCAAGTTACGGTAATTATAAATTGTCGCCTTAGATATCTCTAGATATTTAATTAAATCCGTTACTTTGATAGAGAATTTTGTAACCAATCGTTCAAATAATTTTGTTGTCATAACACACCATCCAAAATTAAACTATTTTTAACGAACTTATTCTATCAAAATATAATATTAATGTCAATACTTTTGTCTAAAATAGTCTAATTTATCCCAAAAACACTACAACAAAAGGTTCTTTTTAAACTTTTTTAGACAAAAACAATGAAAAAGGTGTGGTTATGCTCCACACCTTATGTTATTTTATTTAATTAAGTAACTCGTCAACAAGTTTCTTTGCTTGCTCTTTGGGTAATAGATTTGCCTTCTTGTGGTTATATAAATGTATGTCTTCAGAAGATATTTCACCAAATCTATTATTAAACTTTCCTACTTCTTGTTGCAAGTATCCGTAATGGAAATCAGGACTATCTGAAATCATTTGCTCTATTGTTGTACCGAAAAATGCCGACAGTTTAATAACAGTTTCAAGCATAGGCTCACCGCCTTTTTTAAGGCGAGTTAAGTTGCCTATGGAAATATCCAATGCAGTGCTTATCTTTCTGTAACTGACACATAAATTTTTATGTAAGTTGTTAAAGTTTCTTGAAAAGTTTTCAGCAATTCTGTCATCTCTTTTTATTTCAACAGCACGTTCTTCTTTATTGAGTCTTGCTATCTCTGCTTTTAGTTGATTGTTTATTTCCTCATAGATACCGAGTTCATTTACACTTAACTGCTCTTCTATCCAACCGTTTATTTTTTCTTTAATATTGCTGTAATCTCCGCCTACTCTACTTACAAATCTTTTAAGCAATTGGAATTGCTCAACTTTATAAAAGCCTATATCTTTACGACAAAACGTATCTAAATCTACACAGTACAATTCTGCTATTTGTTTTGCAACAGAGATATAAGGTGACACCCAGTATTTATCATAAGAAAGCATAGTAGGTTGCGGAATACCGGTATATCTTGTAATATCTTCATAAGTTAAGCCAAAGTATATTTGCTTACTTAAACCAATATTGCGTGAAAAGGTTTCTTGTCCCAACTTTAAATTTGAAATAATTTCGTTATTATTTTCTTTTTTCATAAAAAAATGTAATTAAACCTCTTGACAAGTGTTCATTATCGTGATATAATGCAAATGTAGCCAAGTAACAGCGGCTTTCTTTTATAGTTCTTGGTGTTCATTATCACAATAATATTGCTCTCTCTGACGAGAGTTTATTTTATCAAATGTAATGTTCATTATCATAATACTACAAGAAAGTTTTAATGTCAAGCGGCTAAAAATAATTAGGAGGTATATTATTAAAAGATATAAAATTTACAGAGATGCGGACGGGTATCTTATCGAAGAGTCTAAAAACTATATGTACGTAGACGGTAAGCGCATACAGCTTTATCCACGTCCGCCACATGCAACTGTTTCTATTATTACCCATAAACAGGACTTCGTTAAAATGGACGAGTATTTAGAGAGCTGTTATGCTGAATATGCCGTTATGTTCTTTAAGCCCAAAGCACTAACTTTTGAAGAAAGCTGGCAACAGGTATTTAACGAAATGAATTTACAATTCCATAAGACAAAACGCAGTATTTACTATGAGTGTATGGCTTTCGGTGGGAACAGTGAGTTCTGGGAAGATATGAGTGACGAAGAAAGATTACAGTACTTCAAGTGGTGTTACGGTTTTGCTATTCGATATATAGGTTATAATGGAACAGACAGAAACATAATGTTCGCCTATGTATTGGAAAAAGAAAACAGGCACGTTTTAGAAGTTTACTACTTGCCCGTAACAAACAGTATGCAAAGAAAAATTTACAGTCACGAACGCAGTCCAAGCGGCGGTTACTTGCAGGCTAAAGATTTAAATGGCAACTTTATATATGAAACCGTTTATTCTTCTAAGCCTTTCCTATCTCACTACCAATTCTGGAAAGAACGTGGCGGAGAAACCACATACTCTTCTTTACAAGAAGACTTTTATCAGCAGGTTTCAGAAAACTATCACGTCAAACGTGGAGAAAGCTTATCGCCCACTTGGTACACTTGCGACGCACAAAAGCGAAGATACAACCGTTACGAAGGTGACGAATACGACCAACTGTATATGCCGGACGAAGATGAGGATGAAGATTAAAAAATTTTATTAATTATATTCTTGACATTCGGAACCGGATCGTTATAATCGTATTAACATTTTTTATCGGAGGTGTTTGCAGAAGATGACAGACAAAAAATTATTGGCAAAAACCGAAAGAAACGAGGGATTGACCATAGACGAAATCAAACGGTATCAACAACTTGTGAAACCGCAAAAGCACGTTTACGGCAAGTACGGAACGCTCAAACACAAATATCTGGAAGACAAAGGACTCGACTGGACGATAGCCGACCTTCCCGCCTATCTTCACGGCGTGGACAAGCAAGCCGAGGATATGTACAACGTCCTCTACGCAAAACTCTCCCTCTCTCCGCAGTACAAACGGACGGGTGAGTTTATGGAAGATTACCGCAGACGGACCGCTCTGCAACACGCAATCGAAGAAGAAATTTTAAGCGAACTAATTTATACGGAGGAAGTCGTATGAAACAACCGAAGTCGGAAATAGACAAACGTTACGAAGACAAACACAAAGAGGAACGCAAAGCCGCCCACGCGGTTTGGGGAACCTCAATGAAACGCGAAGACTTTGAGGAATTGAACAAGTTCCTTAAAGCCAACCGCATACAAAAAGTCCAGCTTATTTATGTGGGCTGGACAGCATTAAAAGAACAACTGAATACAAATAACTCAGAAGGAGGAACATGCAATGAAAAGAGAACATAGTATTCAAAGCTATAAGGGCGCGGTAAAATAGAAAACCGCCTGTCCGAATAAGGATACTTGACAGACATCGAATTACAAAAAGTATTAAATGCAATTAAGTATATACCGTCCGAGAACGAGCGCGACGAAGTTACGCAAATTATATTAAAAGCGGCTTCCGAAAGCATAACTCTGGACAGGTTGAAAGTACTTACTAAAAAGGAAGTTAAAGCTGGTTTTAAGGAGAACGGCACAAACGGATTTATCAAATTCAAATCAAAGGAGATAAATTCTATGCCCGACTACTTAAAGAAATTATTTACAATCAACGACAAAATAGTAACCTACCGCTATGTGGACGGCTTGTATCAAGCACGGTTCCGCAGAGACGGTTACAATATCGAGGTTGCGTCCAAGAGCTTCGATATAATGAGACAAAAATTCTTGGACAAGCTGCTTACAACAGAAAAGGCAAAGCAAAACGCAGGCTACCCTCTATTCGCAGACTTCATAAACGATTGGCTGAAAGTCAAGAAGCAAACGGTTAAGGATACCACTTATAAAAGTTACGTCAACTTGCTGACGAGGAACATTCTGCCGAAGTTCGGACATTACCAGGTCAACGAAACAACGAGGAAAGACATTCAGGACTTTCTGTTTGAACTGACGGATGACGGCACGAAAGATAAGATTAGTCCAGATTTTATGAAAAAAACGCTTGACGTAAAATTTTTATTCTGTTACGTTCCAATAAAACCATATAAGGAGCGAACTAAATGTATCATTTGAGATTAAAAGGCAAGCACTATGAAATGGGGGTTAAGCGCGGAAAAATTTTTAATAAATTTAATATAACTTTTCCGCTTGATTTGGATAATTTTCAAAGAAAGCACGGATATGAAAGTGAAAAGCAGTTACAAAAATTTTTCCCTGAAGTATGCGAAGAAATAAACGGCGTTACCGATACGATAAAAGCAGACTATCAAGAATTTTCGGCGTGGCTTTTGTGTATGGGTTGTTGTATGTACAACTTGGAAAGTAACGTTCCCGTTGAAGTACGCGGCTGTACGGCATTTGCGTTTGCGGACGATAAGCGCATTATATATGGCAGAAATAACGATTTGCCGCCGTATCTTCGTGATGGCAGTAAAAGTGAAATTTATTCTCCGGCAGGCGCAAATAGGTTCAATCTTACGACTTCTTCTTTTATAAACGGTGAAGAAGGATTAAATGAGCACGGTCTTGCGGTATCTATGACATTCGTCAATACTAAACTTGAAGCAATAAAAGCAGGTTTCAATTCTTGCTTTATCGTGCGTTATTTGCTTGAAAAAGCAAAAAGTACCGACCACGCCATAACGCTACTTAATGAACTGCCTATTGCTTCAAATTGTAATATTTTACTTGCTGACAAATCCGGCAAAATGGTGGTTGTGGAATGTACACCGTCATTAAAACAACTAAGACGCCCTATTGAAACGCGCTGTGGGAAAATTATATGTACCGTTAATAATTTCACATCAGAAAATATGAAACAGTATGATTATTCTGACGGCAACGTATATAATTCAGTTGAAAGATATAATGTTGTAATTAAGTCTTTACCTGATATATTGCAAGGTGATTTGATTGCAAACACTCAAAAATTATTAAAGGGCGAATATGGCTTTATGTGTCAATATGAAAAAGAATTAAATTTTGAAACTGTTTGGAGTTCAATTTTTGATTTAGACAATCTAAATATTTATCGTGCAGAGGGTAGTCCGATTAAAAAGAAATTTAAAGAAGATAAAAGGCTTTGCAAAAAATAAAGCAAGCCAAACTTTTGCAGTTCAACTTGCGTTACTGGTGCCCGAGGCCGGACTTGAACCGGCACGGTATTTCTACCGAGGGATTTTAAGTCCCTTGCGTCTGCCTATTCCACCACTCGGGCGTATTACTTATTTTGAAAGCTTGGGCTTTCAATGCGTATTTAATTTTACCAAACGCATTTTAAATTGTCAAGCGGCGGCAATATTAAATTTGCAAATTTTGAAAGGATAAGTTATAATTACACAAAGGAGAACGGTTATGCAAAAATTTCCTGAAATTAAAGTGTTCGGCGTGGGTGGTTCAGGCTGTAAAGTGGCGGATATGTTGCGGTATAAGCAATACAATTCAGTGGAATTTTATCTGGTCGGCAGTGATAATGAGCTGTATCAATCGACCTGCAATAATAAAATAGTGCTCGGCTCAATGCCTACGGCGGAGGAAAAAGATTTGTTAAAAGCTGCGGTTAAAGGCGCGGACCTTGTCGTTTTGACTGCGGGTATGGGCGGTAGATTTGGCTCCGAAGTAACCCATCTTATAGCCGAAATAGCCAAGGATATATGCGTACCTACGGTAGCGGCGGTGTGTGTTCCGTTTTCCTTTGAAGATGGGACGCGGCTTAAAAATTCAAAAAAGGGATTGAAGGTGCTGAGAGAAAAAGCGGATATGACAATTGCCGTTCAGTGCGATAAAATACAAGAAGTTGTGCCGGAAAGTATGTCAATGAGCGGTGCTTTGAGATATGTCGACGCGGTACTGTTCGAGGCGCTAAACTCTATAATATCCCCCGTCGTAAAGTCTTCTCTAATCAATTTGGACTTCGAAGATTTGTTATTTGCTATCAGGGGCGCGGGCAGCGTTTACTTCGGCGTCGGCATAGGCGGAGGAAGCGAAAAGGCGGTTGATGCGGTAAATCACGCGGCGCACAACACGTTATCTGAAACGGCTTTTGAAAATGCGGACAAGCTTATCGTGCGCGTTGAAGGAGCCGATTTAAATCTTAAAGAGATGGAAGCCGCAGCAAACGCCGTAATGGAGCTGGTGGCGCCTACTGCAACCGTTATGTTTTCGGCGGACATAAACGAAAGCTTAAAGAATGAAGTAAGGGTTTCAATTCTGGCTTCGAAAAAAGCTTAGGGACTAAACGAATAAACTTACAGCCGGGGCGGTGCGCTTCGGCTGTAAGTTTTTTTAAGCGGAGTGAAAAAGTTTTTGAAAACCCTTGAAAACGAAGCGGAAAAGGTGATATAATATATCCGTCGTCCGCGTTGACGAAAATATACGGCAGGTAGAACTTATGAATTACAGAGAGCAGTCGCTTAAAAGACACGCCGAATGGCGCGGGAAGATAGAAACTTCCGTCCGCGTGCCCGTTGACAGCCGCGAGGCGCTGTCGCTTGCGTACACCCCCGGCGTCGCCGAGCCGTGTTTGGCGATACACGCCGACAAGACTAAGAGCTTTGATTTGACAAGGCGGTGGAACACCGTTCCGGTAATCACGGACGGCACGGCCGTTCTGGGGTTGGGCGACATAGGGCCGGAGGCGGGTATGCCGGTTATGGAAGGCAAGTGCGCACTATTCAAAGCTTTCGGCGGAGTGGACGCTTTCCCTATTTGCCTTGACACCAAGGACACGGATGAGATTGTAAAAACAATAAAGATAATGGCAAAGAGCTTCGGCGGAATAAACCTTGAAGATATTTCCGCACCCCGCTGTTTCGAGATTGAAACGCGGCTCAAAGAGGAGCTCGATATTCCCGTATTCCACGACGACCAGCATGGCACGGCGATAGTCATGGCGGCGGCGCTTATAAACGCGCTTAAAGTCGTCCGAAAGAAGATAACCGATATAAAAGTCGTCATAAACGGCGCCGGTGCGGCGGGCGTTTCGATAGGAAAATTTTTGCTTTCGTTCGGCGTCAGCGATTTGATTATGGTTGATAAATTCGGCATAATCTGCGACGGCGACGAAACGCTTAATCCCGCCCACAAAGAAGTTGCAAAAGTAACGAACAAGGCACATATAAAGGGCACGCTTGCGGACGCAATGAAGGGCGCAGACGTGTTCATAGGCGTATCCGCCCCCAACTGTGTAACCAAGGATATGGTTAAGTCTATGGCGGAAAAAGCGGTGGTTTTCACCTGCGCAAATCCCGTACCCGAAATTCCGAGGGACGACGCGCTTTCCGCAGGCGCGGCAATAGTCGGAACTGGCTCCAGCGAATACCCCAACCAAATTAATAACGTGCTCGTTTTCCCCGGACTTTTCCGCGGGGCGCTCGACGTCAGGGCAAGCACGATAAATTACGAGATGATGAAAGCCGCCGCCCTCGGTATAGCTTCGTGCGTGAGGGACGACCAGCTTTCCCCCGGATATATCCTGCCGTATGCGTACGACCCGCGCGCTCACGAAGCCGTGGCAAATGCGGTTGCAAAGGCGGCTGTAAAGACTGGCGTATCTAAGCTGCATAAAAAATAAACGGCTGAATTTATTTGCATATACTGAAAGAAAAGGGGTGCTACACATATGAATATCATTGATTTATCCGCAGGGCTGGGCGCTGTTGAAACGGTAATTATAATCGTAGCGGCGCTGGCTTTAATCGTGGGCGGCGTTTTCGCCTTTTTGGCGGTGCGCAGAAAATCGGCCAAGAAAACTGTAAAAGCACAGCAGCCTGCCGAAAAGAAAGCTCCCGTTAAGGAAGTAAAGAGCGAACGTCCCGCAGATATCAAAGAAACGGTCAAAGAGGAAAAAGTCGACAATATCCCCGCATTAACGGAGGAAACGGCGGGGGAAGCGGACGACGCGGAAGAAGAACGCGACGAAGAGATTATGAAGATACAGACGCCGCGCGGCGAAGTCCGTTACATAGTCATAAAGTATAAAAAGAGCTTTACCGCTAAACTCATTCAGTCTTCCGATACCGTAAAGGAATACTACTCGCAAATTAAAAACGAACTCCTCTCTTATAAGGGCGTAAAAAGCAGATTGAGCTGGAGATATGAGACTTTTAACGCGGGTAGGCAGAAGATTGCGAAGATGGCGATACGCGGGAAGAGCCTTTCTCTTTTCCTCGCGCTTAACCCCGCAGAGTTTGCGGATAGCAAATACATTATAGTAGACAAATCGGAAGTTGCCGCGTACGAGAGCACGCCCCTTCTGTACCGCATTAAAAACGACAGAAGGCTCAACTATTCCAAGGAGCTTATTGCGAGGGCGAACGAAGGCAGAGTTAAGCTTGACATTGAAGCGCACGACTACAAAGCCGACTACCCTTACGAGGAAACCGAGCCGTTGATTGAAAGAGGATTGATTAAAGTGTTGACCGACGAGGACGCGCAGAGCGGCAACGCCTTCAAACCCAGAAACGAAGTTACGGTCGGCGAGGTCAACGACCTTATAAAGGACGAAGCGGTCGTAAAGCTCATTAAGGAAAGCAAAGAGTATTCGGATAAGAGTAAGGTTGAAATCGTCAACGTGGACGTTCTTGGAAGATACTTCGAGGACGGCGAAACGGTTACTTTGGAAGAAGTTAAAAAGCGCGTGCCCAAGTTCCCTAAAAACACAACTTACTTAAAGGTGCTTGCGCGCGGCTATCTCGACAAACAACTGCACGTGGTTGCGGACAGCTTCTCTATCGAGGCGGCGAAGATGATAATACTCACGGGCGGAACCGTGGAGAAAAAGAAAGTTAAATAAGATAAAGGCGCGTCGGGCAGAGGTTCGGCGCGTAAAAAATGAGGTTAAAATATGCAGTACAAAAATCCCGTTATAGTAAGCGATTATTCCGACCCCGACGTGATACGCGTCGGCGACGATTTCTACATGGTCGCGTCGAGCTTCAATCACGTCCCCGGCGTGCCCGTTCTCCATTCCAAAAATCTTGTCGAGTGGGAGATAATCAACTACGTAATAGATTCGCTCCCCTTTGAAAAGTTCAACAAGGTCCGTCACGGCGAAGGCGCTTGGGCGCCGTCGCTGAGGGAACACAACGGCAAATTTTATTGCCTTATCCCTTTCCCCGACGAGGGAATTTACGTTGCGGAAACTGAGGACTTACACGGCAAGTGGTCGCTGTTAAGACCGCTTATAACCGGTGCGGGTTACGAGGACCCCTGTCCCATATGGCATAACGGAAAGTGCTATATCGTGTTCGCGTTCGTCAAAAGCAGGATAGGCTTCAACTCGAAGCTTGCCGTAGTGGAAGCGGACGAGGAGTTGAAGAGCGTCACTTCCGAATACAAAATAATTTTCGACGGACACGATATTGCGCCCAATATCGAAGGTCCCAAATTTTATAAAAAGGGCATTTACTTCTATATACTCGCACCCGTAGGCGGCGTGCGGACGGGCTGGCAGGTTGCGCTCCGTTCGCAGAATATATACGGACCTTACGAGCATAAAGTAATTCTCAGACAGGGCGACAGCCCCGTAAACGGCCCTCACCAGGGCGCGCTTATAGATTTGGACGACTACGGCGAAAAGTGGGCGTTTATGCATTTTCAGGATATGGGCGCGTACGGTAGAGTAGTTCACTTACAGCCCGCCGTGTGGGAAAACGGCTGGGTGATATGCGGCAAGTACGAGGGCGACAATATAGCGGGTACGCCCGTGCCGTTCGGCGAATACCCCGTCAATGTTTCTACGGGTTACGCGATAGACCCGAGCGACGAGTTCGACGGCGATAAGCTTTCACTCGTGTGGCAGACTCCCGCAAACCGCGGAGAGGACTGGTATTCGTTAAAGCGCGGGTTGAAGTTAAATTGCATATATTATGAGGGCAACAGCCTTTCGGACGTGCCTCAGCTCTTTATGCAAAAGGTAAATTACTTCAACTTTTCAATAAAGTGCAAGTGCAAGTTGAATTTGATAAACGACGGCGACGAGGCTGGCTTCGTAATGTTCGGGCGCAAGTACGTTTACGCGTGCGTGGTGCGCCGCGACGGAGCCAACTATATGGAAATACGCGAGGGCGTGATAGGCGGCGAGTCCGACGAAACGCTTGCCAAATCCCAGCTTTACGACGACGATTACGTAACGTTCAGTCTTTCCGCTAAGCGTGAAAATCCTTACAATCTCACGTTCAAATTATCATTCGGCGGCAGTGCGTTCACGCACAAGTTCTCGGCGGAGCGCGGCGTGTGGACGGGCGCGAAAGTCGGGGTATATGCGCGTAGCAACGAAGAAAATTCAAAGGGAAGCGCACTGTTTAAGCACTTCCGCGTAACCTGTACGGATAACAGGGTAAACCCTGAGAATTAATTTCTAATCCGAGGGGGCACCGAGATAAAATTTTAAAAGGAGGAGCGTTATGACAAAAAGCAAACAAAGATACGACTTGTTCACAAACAAAGCGCTCTTCTTTTTAATACTTCCCATAGTAATAGAATCGGCGCTTTCCATGTCGCTCGGAATGGTGGACGGACTTATGGCTTCGTACGCAAAGAGCGGCGCGGGCGACGACATACTCACCGCAATTTCGCAGGTGGACCAGATTTCCAGCCTTATAATACAACTCTTTACCGCGTTCGGCGTGGGCGGTGCGGTGCTCACTTCACAGTTTATCGGCGCGGGAAAGATAGACGACGCAAACCAAAGCGCAAAGCAGTTGATTGTAATTATGCTTTCTATGTCGCTTGTCTTTATGGCGCTCGGCATGGGGCTGAACAATCAGATAATAAATCTTCTATTCGGGCAGTCGGGTGAAAACACTTTAAACAACGCCTACACCTATTTTTACATAATAGCCGGCTCGTTCCCCTTCGTTGCGATATTCAACTGTTGCGCCGCGCTTTTGCGGGCGCAGAGAAAGAGTATGAACACTATGCTTTCGGGTGTGATTAGCTTCTTTCTCAATATTGGTTTTAACGCAATATTTATTTACGCTTTAAACCTCGGCATAGCGGGCGTTGCACTCGGCACTCTGCTTGCAAGAATTTTCCCCGCATTTTTCACTTTTATTTTAATGACGAGAAAGTCAAACACGGTAAGGTTTTCGTTTACAAAGCTCCGTTTCGATAAGGACCACGTAACGCGCATTTTAAAACTTGCCGTGCCGAGCGGAGTTGAAAACAGCCTTTTCCAGCTCGGTAAAATTTTCGTTATAGTCTTTATCTCGATTGCAAGCTACAACGTGGTGATAAACGGCGTAGTTACTAATTTCAACACCTCGGCAAATTCTGTTACCGCAAATATCAATACCGTGTCGTCGATAGTCGGCAACGGAATTAACACCTCTATACTGACGGTAATAGGTCAGGCGGTGGGCACGGGCAATACGGATATGGTTAAGTACTATATCAGAAAAATGATGCTCATTTCCTACGTGGGTAACGCGGCTTGCGTGGGTGCAACGCTTGCGCTTTCACAGCCGCTTCTCAATTTTTACAATATTTCCGGCGAGGCGCGGGCAATTGCGTGGCAGTGCCTTTTGATTTGCCTTCCCGCTCAGTTTTTAACATATCCCCTATCATTCGGGCTCCCCGCAGTATTAAAGGCAAACTCGGATATGAAGTACGTTATGATTTCGTCTATCTGCTCAATGCTTTTAATGCGCGTGGGGCTTTGCTATATTCTCACCTGCGACTGGGCCGGTATTCACATGGGCGCGTTGGGGCTTTGGATAGGAATGGTTGCCGACTGGGTTCTCAGAGGAGCGCTGTTCGGCGGCAGACTGCTTTCGGGCAGGTGGAAAAAGTCGTCGGGGCTTTTAAATGCGGCGGCTACGGAAGCAAACGAAGTTATCGAATAGGAGGACGACGGTGAAGAGCAGAATGTGCAGTGAAAAGTTTATGCGCTATCCTAACGGACTTTGCAAGGCGGCGGTTTTCAGTTACGACGACGGAGTTGCCGCCGACAGAAAACTTATTAAGATATTCGACAAGTACGGCGTTAAGGGAACGTTCAACCTCAACAGCGGACTTTTCGACGCGCAGGACTGGAACAACAGGCTAAACGAAGATGACTTGTTTAAAACCTTTGCAGGCTGCAATCACGAAATTGCGCTGCACGGGCAAAAGCATATTTACCTGACAAAAGTCCCCCTGGCGGAAGCGGCCATGGAAGTTACGCTGAACAGACTTTACCTCGAAAACAAATTTAAAAGAGTTGTGCGCGGAATGGCTTACGCTTACGGCGCGTACAATGACGAGGTGGTAAGCGCGTTGAAATCGCTCGGCATAATTTACGCGCGGACGACAGAACCGTCCTATTCTTTCGAAATTCCAAACGACTGGCTGCGGCTTAAAGCCACCTGCCACCACAACGACAAAAGGCTTGAAGAGATTGTTGACAAGTTCTTTGCTTCCGCTCCCGAAAAAGAGCCGAAGCTGCGCGAAAGTCTCCTTCTCAATATCTGGGGGCACGCGTACGAGTTCGACAACGATAACAACTGGGATTTAATAGAAGGGCTGTGCGCCCGATTAAAAGTGAGCGGCGATATTTGGCTTGCGACTTTGGATGAGGTGTACGACTACATTAAAGCGTATGAAAATCTTATATACTCAATGGACGGCGAACGCGTAATTAACAATTCGGCAATTTCCGTATTCGTTGAAGTTCGCGGAAAAACTTACGAGATAGGCGCAGGAAAAGAAGTTGTTTTTGAAAAATAACTATTGCAAAATTGCGGTAGTTGATATAAGATATAAAGGTAAAAAATATCGGGGTATAAAAAAATGATTTTGGACAAGTTTTCTTTAAAAGGTAAAGTGGCTATAGTTACGGGCAGCAACACGGGGCTCGGGCAGGGAATTTGCCGCGCCTACGTAGAGGCGGGCGCAAAGGTCGTCGGAGTGTCGCGCAGACCGAGCACGGAAACGGAAGAAATCTGCGGTAAAAACTTCTACAACGTTATCGCGGATTTAAGCTCGGTTGACGTCATTCCGGAAATTATCGCAAAAACCGTGGACAAGTTCGGCAGGGTGGATATTCTCGTAAACAACGCGGGGGTTATAAAAAGACAGGACAGTATCGAGTTTTCCGAAGAGGACTGGGACAGCGTTTTAAACGTAAATTTAAAGACGGTGTTTTTCTTAACCCAGGCCGTTGCGCGTAAATTTATGGAACAGAAGTCGGGCGGAAAAATTATTAATATCGCCTCAATGCTCTCCTATCAGGGCGGCGTGCGCGTTCCTTCCTACACGGCTTCAAAATCTGCAATCAAGGGCGTAACGATGACGCTTGCCAACGAGTGGGCTAAATACGGCATAAACGTAAACGGCATTGCTCCCGGCTATATGGCGACCAACAACACGCAGGCACTGCGTCAGGACGAAGAGCGCAGCGCGGACATTTTGGCGCGTATCCCCGCGGGCAGGTGGGGCACCCCTGCCGACCTCGAGGGCGCGGCTGTTTTCCTTGCTTCGTCCGCGTCCGACTACGTAAACGGTTTTACGCTTGCGGTAGACGGCGGCTGGCTGGGAAGATAAAAGGTTTTAAATTTAGTGCGCGGGTAAAAATTACGCATTTTATCCGCGCTTTTATATTATTTAGTTAATGCCCGAAAAATACATATATAAATCCGTTTTGTGTATGGACGGTTTGGCGTGGTGAATTTAAAATTATAGTGTATGATAATGCCTTTTTAAAGGGAGGAAACAAATTGAACATTAAAGAAAAGATTGACGCACTTGTGGACGAGTTTGAAAACGTTGGAATAGTTCCCGTAATTAAGCTCGACAACGTGGACGACGCCGAAAACCTTGCAAAGGCGCTGCGCGACGGCGGTATCAACTGTGCGGAAGTAACTTTCCGTGCAAAGGGTGCGGACGAAGTTATCAAGAGAATGACCAAGGCTTACCCCGATATGCTTGTGGGTGCGGGTACCGTGCTTTCCTGCGAGCAGGCGGACGCGGCTATTAAAGCGGGCGCAAAATTCTGCGTTGCTCCCGGTCTTAACGCAAAAGTAGTTAAGCACTGCCTTGATAAGGGCGTGCCCTTCGCGCCGGGAGTATCCTCTGCAAGCGAGATAGAGCAGGCTTTGGAATTAGGGCTGGACTTCGTTAAATTCTTCCCCGCGGAGCAGGCGGGCGGCATTGCCTACATAAAGGCGATAAGCGCACCCTATTCGACTATGCGCTTTATGCCTACGGGCGGCGTAACTGCGGATAACCTTAATAATTATCTTGCGTTTAAAAAAGTAGTATGCTGCGGAGGAAGCTGGATAGTCCCTCCCGCGCTTATCAATGCTGGCGACTGGGCAGGTATAACCAAGCTCTGCCGTGAAGCTATCGACAAGATGTTAGGCTTTACTATGGTTCACGTCGGACTTAACTGTGCAAATCCCGAGGAGGCGGAAGCTGTTGCAGACGAATTCGACGCGGCGTTCGGGTTTGAAAAGAAGGTGGGCAACAGCTCGGTATTCGCTTCAACCTATATGGAGATGATGAAAAAGCCCTTCCGCGGAAAGTACGGGCACATTGCTATCGCAACCAACTCGGTAAAACGTGCGGCTTATCAGTTAAAGCTCCGCGGCTATGAAGTGGACGAAACTTCTATAAAATACAACGCGGAAGGCGTTATGAACGTGGCGTACTTAAAACACGAGTTCGGCGGGTTTGCCGTGCACCTTGTTTTAAAAAAATAAATCAGTCAACTGTGTTAGCAAATATAAGGAGATAAACATAATGAAAAAAATAGTAACCATGGGCGAGATAATGCTCCGCCTTTCCACCCCCAACAATGAAAAGTTTATTCAGGCCGACGAGTTCGATATCAACTACGGCGGCGGTGAAGCAAACGTTGCGGTATCCTGCGCAAACTACGGACACAAAGCCGAATTCGTAACCGCAGTTCCCGACAACGAGCTCGGCGAATGCGCTATCGCGTCACTCAGAAAATACGGCGTAGAAACTTGCCATATCGCAAAGTGCGGTGAAAGGCTGGGTATCTATTATCTGGAAACGGGCGCTTCAATAAGACCTTCCAAGGTCGTTTACGACAGAGCTCATTCCTCTATCACTACGGCAACCGCTAAGGATTTTGACTTCGACGCAATCTTCAAGGACGCGGACTGGTTCCACTTCACTGGTATTACTCCCGCCGTATCGGACAGCGCGGCTGTTCTCACCGAGGAAGCATTAAAGGCTGCTAAAAAGCACGGCGTAACGGTATCATGCGACTTGAACTTCCGTAAAAAGCTCTGGTCGAGCGATAAGGCTAAAAAGGTAATGACCAACCTTATGAAATACGTTGACGTTTGTATCGGCAACGAAGAGGACGCGGACCTCGTTCTCGGTTACAAGCCCGGCAAGACGGACGTAACCAGCGGTGATTTGGAGCTTGCGGGCTATCGCGATATCTTTGAAAGAATGGTTAAGGATTTGGGCTTCAAGTATTGCATAAGCTCCCTCCGCGTAAGCCACTCGGCTTCGGACAACGGCTGGTCGGCTTGCATTTACAGCGCAAAGGATAAGGAATTCTATCATTCCAAGACCTATTCGCTTCACCCTATCGTTGACCGTGTAGGCGGCGGCGACAGCTTTGCGGGCGGCGTAATCACGGGCTTCTTAGACGGCAAAGACTTCAAGTCGGCGCTCGAATTCGGCGTTGCGGCTTCCGCATTAAAACACACTATCCCCGGCGACTTCAACCTTGTTTCGCGCAAGGAAGTTGAGGCGTTGGCTGGCGGCGACGGCTCGGGTCGCGTTCAGAGATAAAATCAAAATGCAAATAGCTTTTCGCACACACGACCTCGGCGTAAAGGGGTTACAAAATGCAATAGAAAAAGCGAACGCGTGCGGTATTTCCGCGGTGCAGCTCGTCGCGTATAAATTTATGGACGAAATCAAGTACGAGGCGGGGCAGCTAGATAAATCCGTTGCTCAAAATATCGGCAATGCGCTTAAGGACGCGGGAATAAACGTAGGGCTTATCGGCGCGTACTTCAATCCCGTCCATTCCAATAAAAGTAAGGTTGAAAACGGCAAGGCGGTTTTTAAGGAGTATATAAAATATTCCAAATACCTCGGCTGTAACGTGGTCGGTTCGGAAACGGGCAGCTTTAACGACGACAAGTGGACTTACAATCCTTTAAACCGCACGGAAGAAGCTTTGCAAACGGTAATCGCAACCTTTAAAGAGCTTGCCGCTTACGCAAAAGAGGTCGGCGCTTTCGTCGGAATGGAAGGCGCTGCGGGGCACGTCTGCTGGAACGTTGCCACCCTAAAAAGGGCGGTGGACGAGATTGCCGCGGACAATATTAAAATTATATTCGATATCTATAATTACCTCGACGCTTCCAACTACCAAAGCTATCTCGAAATTTTGGAAGAAGGCTTAAAGACATTTGCGGGTAAAATCCACGTCTTCCATATAAAGGACTGCGTGTTCGAGGACGGAAAGCTTAAGCAGGTTGCCCCCGGCAAAGGAATGTTCGACTTCGATAAAATACTTTCTAAAATAAAGGCGTACGATAAAAACGCCGTTCTCGTTCTGGAAGGCACCACGGGCGACGACATAGTGCCTTGCGTGAACTTTATAAAGGAAGTCTGGAACAGAGTTTAAAAACAAATAAAAAACATAAGGAAATTAATTATGAAATTTGACGTAAGGTATGCAAACCATCCCGACGATTCCAAGCACTACGACACTAAGGAGCTAAGGGAAAAATATTTAATTGAAAAGCTTTTCGAGGCGGACGATATTCTCCTCACCTATTCCCACCAAGACAGAATAATAGCGGGCGGCGCAATGCCCGTTAAAAAGACCTTGTCCCTCGGCACCTTCAAGGAGCTTGCAACGGCTTACTTTCTGGAAAGGCGCGAAATGGGCGTTATCAATATTGGCGGCGCGGGCGTAATCACGCTTGACGGCAAAAAATACGAGATAGGTTTTAAAGAGGGTATCTATATCGGAATGGGAACGAAACAGGTTGAGTTCTCGTCCGTAAGCGCTTCCAATCCCGCAAAATTCTATATCAATTCAAGCCCCGCGCACAAGACCTACCCCACGGTAAAAATAGTTAAACCCGTCGAGGGCAAGCCCGCTCCCGAGGGCGTTAAGTATTGCGTACAGCGCCACCTCGGCACGCTTGAAGGAATTAACAAGCGCACGATAAACCAGTTCATTATCGGCGACGTGTGCGAAAGCTGTCAGCTTGCAATGGGTATGACCGAGCTTGCGGAAGGCAGTGCATGGAACACTCTTCCCAGCCACACGCACGAAAGAAGAATGGAAGTGTATATGTACTTCGAGGTTCCCGAGGACCAGGCGGTAATTCACCTTATGGGCAAGCCCGATGAAACCCGCCACATCATTATGCACAACGAACAGGCGGTTATCTCGCCCAGCTGGTCAATCCACAGCGGAGTGGGCACGCACAACTACACCTTCATCTGGGGTATGTGCGGCGAAAACCAGGCCTACGACGATATGGACAATATCAAAACGCAGGATTTGAAATAGTCGATTGTAAAAGCAAAAAAACTTGCAAATTAAAATAAAAATAAATAACAGGGGAAAATAAAATGGCACAACTTTTATTCAAAGACGTAAACAAAGTTTATCCTAACGGTTATCATGCGGTGCATGATTTCAATATGGAAATCAAGGACGGAGAATTTATCTGTCTTGTAGGCGATTCGGGCTGCGGTAAATCGACGACGCTTCGTATGATTGCGGGACTTGAAGATATTACTTCCGGCGAATTCTATATCGACGGCGTTCTCGCAAATCAGATGTCGTCGCGCGACAGAGGTATCGCAATGGTATTCCAGTCATACGCGCTCTATCCTCACCTCACCGTGTACGAAAACCTCGGCTTCGGTCTTACGCTTGAAGGCGTGGATGCGGACGTTATCGACGAAAAGGTTAAGCAGACGGCAAAAATCCTCGGTCTTACAGAATATCTCGAAAGATTTCCGAGAAACCTCTCCGGCGGTCAGTGTCAGCGTGTCGCGGTAGGCCGTGCGCTCATAAGAAAGGTTAAAATTTTCCTTATGGACGAGCCGCTTTCAAACCTCGACGCAAAGCAGCGCGTAACCATGCGTTCGGAAATCAAACAAATTCACCGCTCGGTCGGCGCAACTACAATTTACGTAACCCACGACCAGACCGAAGCTATGACTATGTCGGACAGAATAGTAGTTATGAAGTCGGGCGGATACGTTCAGCAGATAGGCACTCCTTACGAGCTGTATTTCCACCCCCGCAACCTCTTCGTTGCAGGCTTCATAGGCGAGCCTCCTATGAACTTTATAAAGGGCAAAGTAGAGGGCGGTAAAATTTCCGTCGGCGGTCAGCAGTTCGACCTCAAGCCCGTCGTCAAAGACGTTTCTTCCATCGAGGGCAAGGAAGTAGTATTTGCGTTCAGACCCGAAGCTATCAAGCTTGTTGAAGAGAGCAAGGGCGCAAAGGGCTACGTTATAAGCTCCAACGTAGAGCTTACCGAGCTTTTGGGCGACACCACCAACGTTTACGCAAACGTGGGCGACGTTAACATTATTTTGAAAGTCAATCCCCACCACACGCCTGCAATGGGTTCCGAATTCAAGTTCTTTGTTCCCTACGAGGCGGCTTACGTTTACGACGCTGAAACGGAGCTTGCCGTTGAAAGCGATTTAAAGAGGCACTAATAGCGGTTCACGAAAATTAGCTTCTATTCTGCGAAGCTAATTTTCCGTGATTTTCAGGGGATTTTTGATTTTAACGGAGGCTTTTTATGGAACTTTTAAGCAAAAAATTATATAACAAACCCGAAAGAAAAATTAAGATTATGCAGTTCGGCGAAGGAAACTTTTTAAGGGCTTTCGTTGAATGGATTATACAGGACTTGAATGACAAGGGCGCAATCAACGCGGGAGTGGCGGTAGTTCAGCCCATGCCCTTCGGCAGAGTAAAAGAGTTAGGCGAGCAGGACGGACTTTATACCCTGCGCCTCGAAGGAATTGACGGCGGCGAAAAGGTAAAAAAGAGCAGAGTTATCGACGTTATAGACGATTGCATTAACCCCTTTGCCGATTACGAAAAATACCTCAAATACGGCGAAAGCGAGGATTTGCAGGTTATAATTTCCAACACGACGGAGGCGGGCATTGCCGTTGACCCTACCGACACAGACTTTTCCGTCTGCCCCAAGAGCTTCCCCGGGAAACTTTTAGCACTCTTAAAAAGACGTTACGACCATTTCAAGGGTGATAAAAACAAGGGGCTTGCAATAGTCCCCTGCGAGCTTATAGACAACAACGGCGACGAGCTTTACCGTTGCCTTGTCGAGCTTGCCCAGATTAACAAGATGGACAAAAAGTTTATCGAGTGGGTTAAGACGGCAAACCACTTCACCTCTACGCTTGTCGACAGAATAGTCCCCGGCTATCCTAAAAACGAAATAGAGGAAATTCAGAAGGAAACGGGCTATATCGATAACAACGTGGTAAAAGGTGAAATTTTCCACCTCTGGGTACTCAAAAAAGAACCCGTCGTTCAGAAATATCTTCCCGCGGACAGCACGGGGCTCAACGTAATTTTTGCGGACGACATAAAGCCCTATAAGCAGAGAAAGGTTAAAATACTCAACGGTTCGCACACTGCGCTCGTGCCCGTTGCTTACCTTGCGGGCATAGACACCGTGGGCGAAGCTATGAACGATAATACCATTTCCAAGTACGTGCGCGACTTCGTGTTCGACGAGGTTAATCCTACAATCAACCTTCCCGCAGACCAGATGACTGCGTTTGCAAACAGCGTTATAGAGAGATACCGCAACCCGTTCATTCGCCACGAGCTTATGTCGATTGCGCTCAACTCGACAACCAAATTCAAAACAAGGCTTCTGCCTACGCTTACCGACTACGTTAAGCTTAAAGGAAAGCTCCCCCAGCATCTTCTGTTCTCGTTTGCGGCGATAATCGCATTCCACAAGGGCAAGAGGGGCAGCGAGGATATCAAGCTTGCGGACGACCCTGAATACCTTGCAAAGTGGAAGAGCCTTTGGGACGGCTTTAACGGCGATTATCTCAAGCTTGCAAAGGATACGCTTGCGTGGAAAGAGGCGTGGGATATGGATATGAATACTATCCACCCCGATATCGCAAAGACTGTTGCCGCATACCTTGAAAGCATACAGACGAAGGGCATGAGAAAGGCGGTAGAGGAATTTGTAAATGACTAAAAATACTATTATCATCAATCCGCTCGACAACGTGGCGGTTGCCCTTTGCGACCTGAAAAAGGGTGAAATGCACGAGGGCGTAGTTTTAACCGAAGATATAACGAAAGGGCACAAATTCACATTGCGCAACGTGGACGCGGGCGAAAACATAATAAAGTACGGCAGCCCCATTGCCTGCGCTACCGAGGATATTCCCGCGGGCGCGCACGTGCATACGCACAACGTTAAAACAAACCTTTCGGAAAATCTCGAATACACCTACAACAAGGTGGCAACGCCCTTAAAGCCTATTAAGGGGCGCAAGGTAAACGTTTATGCAAGAAAGAACGGCGACGTCGGAATACGCAACGAGCTGTGGGTTATCCCCACGGTCGGCTGTGTAAACGGACAGGCGAAGCTCATTGTCGAAACGTTTAAAAAACGCTACGGCACGGAGGGCTACGACGGAGTTTTCACTTTTACCCATCCTTACGGCTGTTCGCAGCTCGGCGACGACCACGAGAGGACGAAGCTCATTTTGCAGAAAATGGTTAAGCACCCCAATGCGGGCGGCGTGCTCGTCTTGGGGCTGGGCTGTGAAAACAACCAGATGTCCGCTTTCAAAGAGGGCTTGGGCAAGGTTGATAATAACCGCGTAAAATTCCTCGTCTGTCAGGAAACCGAGGACGAAATAGAGAGCGGCGTTGCGCTTTTAAAGGAAATTGCCGAAGTTATCAGAAACGACAAGAGGACGGAAAAGGATATTTCCTGTCTCAAAGTCGGGTTAAAGTGCGGCGGCTCGGACGGACTTTCGGGCATTACCGCAAATCCGCTTGTAGGACTTTTCAGCGACTATATCGTAGCCGCGGGCGGCACTACGGTACTTAGCGAAGTTCCCGAAATGTTCGGCGCGGAACAGCTTTTGATGAACAGGGCGAAGGACGAGGCAACGTTTGATAAGGTCGTAAAACTTATAAACGACTTTAAAGACTACTTCCGCCGCAACGGTCAGACCGTGTATGAAAATCCTTCCCCCGGCAACAAGGCGGGCGGCATTACGACGCTTGAAGACAAGTCCCTCGGCTGTACTCAGAAGTCGGGCTCGGGCCCCGTTGAGGACGTAGTTTTCGACGACGGCTTTGTAACGCGCAAGGGACTGAACCTATTAAACGGACCGGGCAACGATATGTGCGCCGTTACCAACATAGCGGCGGCGGGTTGCCATCTGGTGCTTTTCACAACCGGCAGGGGGACGCCGTTCGGCGGGTTCGTCCCCACCTTAAAAATAGCAACGAATTCCGACCTTGCCAAAAACAAGGCTAACTGGATTGATTTCAATGCGGGCGCGGTGCTTGACAGCGATTTCGATACTCAGCTTGAAAAGCTTATCGACTTAATCGTGGAAACGGCTAACGGCAAACCCGCAAAGAACGAACTCAACGAAACCAGAGAAATAGCAATATTTAAAACGGGGGTTACACTTTGATGAAAGCTTTTATGGATAAGGACTTTCTCCTTGAAACCAAAACGGCGCAGAAGTTATATCACGACCACGCCGAAAAGATGCCTATTATAGATTATCACTGTCACTTGCAGCCCAGGGAAATTTACGAGGACAAGAAATTCAGAAACCTTGCCGAAGTATGGCTGGGCGCGGGCGACAGATACGGCGACCACTACAAGTGGCGCGCACTCCGCGCAAGAGGCTACGCCGAGGACAGCATTTCGGGACCCGACGACGACTACAAAAAATATTTGCAGTTTGCGGAGAGTATGCCTTACTTTGTGGGTAACCCGCTCTATCACTGGTCGCATCTCGAAATGAGAAGATACTTCGGAATAGACGACGTGATAAACGCGGAAAACGCAAAAAAGATTTGGGACAAAGCCAACAAGGTGCTTGAAACTCTGAGCGCGCGCGAGATGATGTATAAGTTCAACGTAAAGACGGTATGCACTACCGACGACCCCGTTGACAGTCTCGAATGGCACGCAAAGATGAACGAGGACAAAACCTTAAAGGTAAAAGTCCGTCCCGCGTTCCGTCCCGACAAGGCGCTAAACGTCGAACTTTCCTGGTTCAAGGACTGGGTAAACCAGCTTTCGGGCGTTGTAGGCAAACCCATTAAAACGTTAAATGACTTGTGCGAAGCGCTTGCGGAAAGAATTAAATTCTTCGACGAAATGGGCTCGAAGCTTTCCGACCACGCGCTTGACGTGGTGCATTACGCGCCCGCAACCTATGAAGAGGCAAACGCAATCTTCTTAAAGGGAATGAAGGGTGAAAGCGTAACCGACAGCGAGCAGGATAAGTACAAGGGCTACGTGCTCGTGTTCCTTGCAAAGGAATATGCAAAGTACGGCTGGGCGCAGCAGTACCATATAGGCGCACTCCGCAACAATTCAAAATCCATGCTTGAAAAGATAGGACCCGATACGGGCTTCGATGCAATCGAGGACGCGGTCTATATGGAAAAGCTTTCCGCACTTTTGGGCGAGCTTGACAAGGACGGCGATATGCCTAAAACCATTCTTTACTGTCTCAACCCCCGCGACAACTACGCGTTGACCGTACTTGCCGGTTGCTTCCAGAAGGAAGGCGTCAAGGGCAGGGTTCAGGTCGGTACGGCGTGGTGGTTCTTAGACCAGCTTGACGGCATGCGCCAGAATCTCGAAACACTTATGCAGGTAGGGCTTGTTGCGCAGTCGGTAGGTATGCTCACGGACAGCCGCTCGTTCCTCGCTTATCCCCGCCACGAATACTACCGCCGCCTGCTTTGCAATATGCTCGGCAATCTCGTTGAAAGCGGTCAGTACCCCGCGGCAGAGCTTCCCCGCCTCGGCAAGATAGTTGAAGATATTTGCTACAACAACGCCGCTGAATTCTTCGGATTTAATAATTAAACAGTTCACAAAAATTGCCGTCTATTCTGCGACGGCAATTTTTCGTGATTATTTGAACTTGCAAAAAGCCAAGGGAATTTTATTATGATAAATACCGTAATAAGAAACATTAAAAATGAAGACCTGTATGAAGTCAAGTGTGTAGCTAAAAAAGCATTTTGGAATTTGAATATGCCCGGTTGCGATGAGCATTATACTGTTCATAGTTTATGGAATAGTGATGTTTGCGTTAAGGAGTTATCTATGCTTGCAGAGATTGAAGATAAAATAATCGGGGCAATTTTGTATGCAAAAGCGAAAATTAAAACTCCGGACGCGGAATTAGATACGCTTTCTTTCGGTCCGCTGTGTGTTGACCCCGGTTTCCAGAAAAAAGGAATAGGGAAACAGCTACTTAATAAGTCAATGGAAAAAGCAAGAGCGTTGGGGTACGGCTCAATTTTTATATGCGGAGTTCCGACGTACTATCCGAAGTACGGATTTAAAACGGCGGATAAATTTGGGATAACAATGCCAGACGGTACAAATTTTGATGCTTTTATGGGAATAGAGCTTATCAAAGGAAGTCTATTCGGCATAACGGGTAAATTTTATGAACCCGACGTATATTGTGCAGATGTCCATAATGAAAAATATATGACGGAAGTTGATAAATTTGATAAAGCCTTCCCCTATATGGAGAAAAAGGTATTGCCGAACCAGTGGAGATAATCCGTCTTATTATAAATTTCAATTTAGCAGGTGAAGATTATGAGCCGTGATATGTGTGTACAATGTGATGACGGTATTATCAATATCCGCGTGGGCGCTATCATCTTAAAAGACGGAAAAGTCCTTATGGTCGGAAATCAGAGAAGCGATTATTTGTATTCCGTGGGCGGGCGCATAAAGTTCGGGGAAACCGCAGAGCAAGCGGTCGTTCGGGAAGTTTTGGAAGAAACAGGCGTAAAAATGGATATTGACCGCTTGGGTTTCGTGCACGAAAATTATTTTTTCGGTGATGCCAAAACAAACTTCGGGAAATTGATTTATGAAGTTTCATTTTTCTTCTATATGAAAGTCCCTGACAATTTCGAGCCGAAGTGCGGTTCGTTTACGGAAGATGACAGCAAGGAATTTCTCAAATGGATTTCACTCAATGACGGACAAAAAATTTATCCCGCTTTTTTCAGAACCGAGCTGCAAAATCCCCAAAACGGCGTACGCCATTTTGTAACGGACGAAAGATAAATACACAATATTTTAATAAGGAGATTTACTATGCACCTTGACGGATTTGGATTGTTTGTAAACGATATGTCGGCAATGATACGGTTTTACCGCGACGTTCTGGGTTTTGAGATAAAAGAAAGCGAGGACGCCGTAAACGTCTATCTTATAAAAGACGGCACGTTGTTTATGCTGTACGAAAGAAAGAATTTCGAAAAGATGACGGACAAAAAGTATGAATATTTAAAAGGTCTTAACGGACACTTTGAAATAGCGCTGTACGTCGATACGTTTGACGAAGTTGATAAGCAGTTTAAAGAGGTGGTAAGTAAAGGCGCAAAACCCGTGCTGGAACCCACTACCGAACCCTGGGGACAGCGGACTTGTTATATAGCCGACCCCGAAGGAAATCTTATAGAAATAGGTTCGTTTAACAAACCTTTTGCAAGATAAAATAAAAAAGCTTTCCGTAAGTTCTGCAGGAAAGCTTTTTTTGTCTGAAATCAGGTTTTACATTAATCGTCAAATTCAACGCATATTTGCTTTAAATTTACTTTTACACCTATTTATAATGTAATTTGTTTCATCACTGTCAAGCCCGCGGCTCCACGGCACGGGCGAGGGGGCAAAGGCGCAGTCGAGGTTGTGATATAAAAACCTTGCAGTCAAATCACGGTCAGTGTCGTTCCACTTATCGAAAAGCTCGGGTGCGATATGCCCGCCAACCTTGCAGTTTATAAACGCGCACTTGCCGAAGTCGCGCCAGGGCCTTGCTAAATAGCACGTGCTATCGTTCGCACCGCCCGACGTAATGTTGCAGTCGATAAAGTAAAATCCGTGCTCCTGTTTCAGTGAGTGGGCGGGTGCGGCGATAAACCCGATATTTCTCTGGTCGGCTAACGACACTATTTCGCAGCCGAGAAAGTACGCTTCTGCGCAGCCGAAAATAAAGTCCACCGTCCCGAAAATCTTACAGTTTTTAAAAAGGTGAACGCCCGCGCCCTCGGCGTATAGCTGGCGGCGGGGGATAAATCCGCGGTAGCGTACAACCAAATCGTCGGGGAAGGGAGCAAGAAACAGGGTGTCCTGCATAGATTTGAGGTTGATGTTTTCGGCGCAAAACTCCTTCGCGTGAACGGAAAGCGCAACGCATTGCCCCGCCGTGCGCGGGTCGTCGTTAGAGTTTTCTACGGTGAGGTTTTTTATTTTCACCCGCTCGCCCGTAACGCACAGGGTGTAGGTGCGGAAGGTGTTGTATTCCTGCCCGTCGGCGTGTATCTTCCGCGCGTAGTCGTCAAAGGTGATTACAGTGTCCTCACCCTCACCGATAACCGTTACGTCGTCCGCGCAAATTTCTATTTTCTGGCGGTAAATTCCCTTTGCAAGGTGCAAAACCGCAGGCTCGGTCAAACCGTTTACAATGCTTTGAATATCGTCCGCGGGGGTTATAAAAAATTCTTTCATAATGCGCTTCCTTTTCCGTGTTTATTATATCACAATTTTTTTAGTGTAACAATAAAAAAATCGGAAAATGTATTGATTTTTAAAATTGACTATGATATAATGTGTAAGCTAAGTGTGAGAATTTACAATTTTTTGCTTTTTTAATTCGTTTCACGATACATATTTATGAAAAAATCAAACATTAACGGTAAAATATCATATAATCAGTATAAATTAATGGATATTTTACTGTTTTTGGTCATTATGTGCGTGTTTGAAACGATTAACGTTTTCGCCATAAAGAAATGGTTTACCGATATGTTGTTTTCGGTATCGCTTATGACGACCATTTCTTTGATAGTGCTTGTGCGGTGGAATTTGCTCGGTGCAATCTTCCCCGTAGTGAACGGAGTGCTTTACAGCATACTGCTTGGCGCCCCTGCGGAAACGTACGTTATTTACGCAGTCGGCAACGCATTTATAGCTTTAAGCTGGTTTGTTTTTAAACTACTTCCCAAAGAGAAGCTGTTTGCTAAGTGGTATCTGACTTTAATTTATCCGGCAGTTGCGTTCGTAATTCTCATATTTGCAAGGACGGCAGTTGCTGTGTGTTTCGGTAACGATTTTGTAGCCTGTCTCGGAAGCAATGTTTTTGCCGAATCTTTAAACACTGCGTTTGCCGCAGTAGCTTTACTTGTTTTAAGAAAACTCCCCGGCATGCTTGAAGACCAGAAGCTTTATTTAAAGCGCGTGGCTCAGTCGCAGGAGATAAAACCGCCCAAAGACGAAGTGTGGGCGGGCTATACCGAGCTTGACGAAGAAGAGTTGAAAAAGCTTCACGGCACGGGCGAAAAAGAGGAAAAGGGCGACGGCATATCGCTCTACGACGAGTATCCGCCCGATTCTAGATAAAATCCTCATTACATTATATAATATAAATAAAGTCTAAAAGCGGGGAAAACCGCTTGAAAATATTTACTTAAAATTTAAGTGATATGGAGGAAAATTTTCAATGTTCAAACTCAAATATGATGACTTCCTTATCTACGACGAGGCGACGGGGACTTATTCCATGTCTGCCGAACAGCAGGTAAGGGACGAAACTGAGAAGAACAGATGGAAGAACACGGGCTGGACCATTCTTAAAGACTGGCGTCTGTATGCGATGCTCATCCCCATGGTGCTTGTTTATTTCCTTTGGAAGTACATGCCCATGTACGAGCTGATGGCGTGCTTTAAGAACCCCACCACGGGCGACGGACAGACGGTTGCGACGTACGACTGGGTTGGCTTAAGGTATTTCGAAAAGCTGTTTACCGACCCCGTTTATTCACCGGACTTTTGGGGCGCTTTCCGTAACACGTTTACGACTGCGTTCTACGGACTTCTGTTCGGCTTCCCTACGCCCATAATTCTGGCGCTGTTCTTCAACGAGGTCAAATCGAACGTGGTGAGAAGTATAATGCAGGTTTGCGTGTACCTTCCCAAGTTCCTTTCGACGGTTATCGTAACGTCCCTCGTTCTCGTACTTTTCCGCGGTAATGCTGCAGGTACGCAGACGATAGGCGTCGTATCCACAGTGTTCGGTTGGTTCGGTGCGGACCAGGCTCTTTTGGATAACGGCCTTGTGTACACCACCCAGTATTACAGGGCGATATACATTATCACGGATTTGTGGGAACACGCAGGTTACGATTCGATAGTATTCTTTGCGGCGGTTATTGCGGTTTCGCCTACCTCTTACGAGGCGGCGCAGATTGACGGCGCGGGCAAGATGTCCCAGATGCGTTACGTAGTCATTCCCAGCATCCTTTCGACTGTCGTAATAATGCTTATAATGAAGATTGGTTCGCTCCTTTCCGTAGGCTACGAGAAGATTTACCTCTTATTAGGACAGGGCGCGGGCGAAACCTCGCAGAGCAACTACGAGGTTGCGGACACCGTTTCAACCCTTGCCAACAGATGGTCTGATCCGAAGACGATAGTGAACAAAGAGGACAAAGCTCTCGGTACTGCGGCGGAAATGCTGAATAACATTATCGGTATGATACTTGTTATCGGTGCAAACAAGATAGCCCGCACGGCTTCGGACGTATCGTTGTACTAAGGGGGTAAGTGAGTAATGAAAAGAAAGACAGAAACTTCAGAGCTTATATTCAAAATCGTAGCTTACTTCGTTTTAATAGTTTTCGCGCTTTTGTGCGTTTACCCGCTTATCTACGCGCTCTCGTCTGCATTCAGCTCGACCGAAGCTATTGATAAGAGCCAGGTTATTTTATGGCCCGTAGGTATTCAGGGTAATGCGTTTATGCACGTGCTTACCGACAATATGTTCTGGATTAACTATTCCAACACCTTGTTCGTTACCTTCTTCGGTACGATTTGGGCGCTCGGCTATTCAATCCTCGGCGCGTATGCGCTTTCAAAGAAAAGATTACTCGGCAGACACGGCTGGAACTTCTTCCTCGTATTCACAATGTGGTTCTCGGCAGGTATTATTCCCCAGTGGACCAACTACATGCATACGGCTAACATATTCCAGACCATCGGTATTTCCGACCTTAAATGGACGGTCGTACTTGCGATGGGTATGAACGCGACCAACATAATTCTTCTCCGTAACTCGTTCGAGGGTGTTCCCTCTGAGATTGAGGAGGCGGCAAGAATTGACGGCGCAACCGAGATGCAGATTCTTACCAAAGTATTCCTTCCCATGAGCAAGGCGACTATCGCTACCGTTGCGCTGTTCTTCGGAATTTCCCGTTGGAACGGTTACTTCTGGGCGGCAAAGGTTATGGACGAACAGCCGTACAGCTGGCCCATTCAGGTTTACATAAGGGATTTCCTTGATGAGAATACCGCAATCACCAGCGGCGGCGACGCAGACAAGATGCAGGCTTGGAAAGCAAGCTACAGCTACTCGGCCGTATCGGTAGTATACGCAATGGTTATTTGCGCGGTTATACCCATTCTTGCAATTTATCCTTTCATCCAGAAGTATTTCGCCAAGGGTGTAAATATGGGCGGCGTAAAGGAATAATCAATTCAATTCTACGGGTCAAAGCCCTTTAAAGAATAAAAAAATAAGGAGAAAAATATGAACAAAAACAAAAAATTAGCCGTTGCGGTTGTTTCAACCGTTATGGCCGGCACGATGGTATTTTCATTGGCTGCTTGTAATCCTACGACGCCGGTTAAACCCGGACCCGAGCCTGAAAAAGGCAGCGGTAAGGATTTGTACGGCATAATAGACAAGGATACCGGCAACATAAACTACGGCGTTTATGGAGACAGAGATAAGGTTACGTTGAATCTTGCAGTGGGACACGAAGGCAAGGTCAACTCAACGGCGTTCCAGACGTTGCAGGACGAAATTACCCTTCCCGACGGCAAGAAGTATAACGACGGAAATCTTAAACCCGCATGGGCACAGATGGGCGAGGACCTCAACATTACGTTCAACGACGTTTGGGACGGTACTAAGGCGGCAGATAACCTCGGCGCATTGACCAAAGTTGATTCAACCGGTCATACCAAGTATGAAAACACAGACTTGTTTACGAGCGATTTGTCCAAGATAGTAGAAGCAAAGACAACCAGCTTTTTGAACCTTGCAGACTACCTTGACTACATGCCTCACTTCAAGGCGTTCCTCGAAGCTAACCCCGTCGTATATCTTTCTCTCTTGCAGGAGGGTATGGAAACTACCGGTGCAGACGCAGGTAAGGGTCAGACTATATACGTTGCGCCTTACTTCGACGGCTACAACGATATCGAGAGATATTGCCTTATCCGTCAGGACTGGGCTGATAAGCTTCTCAACGGTGATACGGCAACTACGGGAAGTGTAGCTTTCGACGTTGGTTGCAGACAGTATAACGGCAATGATAAAACTCTTACGTATAACGGCATTTCCGTTCAGCCCTATATGCAGGGAACGGGCAAGCTTGCCGTTGACAGCGCTAATGCAGACGGCACGGCAGTTATTAAAATCGTTAAAAACTACGACAATGTAGTAGCCGAAATCAAGAAAGACGGCACGCCCCTTAAAGCTGCATACGAGGCAATCGCGGGCGCGGCTTATACCGGTACCAGCGGCAACATAGTCGCTATTCAGAATGCGGCCCTTACGGCTAATCCTAAGGCTACCGGCGATAAGCTTGTAGACCTCTTCCGTGCATATGTTGACGCTTGCTATCAGACAGAGGACGGCAAGCAGTATTATGCGGCAGATAAGCGTTCTAACCTCTTCAACGGCTACGATGCTTGCTGGGACGTTGACGACCTCGTTGCAATGCTCCGTTGCGTTATGACTAACGCAAGTGCGCTTGGTTCTGCCGAAGTAGGCGGCATTACCCCCCGTGAAGGTAACAACAACAGAACTCCCGACCTTATTCGTCTTGGCGGACAGCTCTACGGCGTACGCGGTACGGCTTCCACTCTCGAATATGATTATATCGACAGCGAAGGTAACTTGCACGACGCAAGAAACGATGCGGAATTCTATACCGTTGCGGAAAATATGAACGCGCTCTTTAAAGAGGGACTTATCGCTAACTTTAACTCCGGATATGACTTCACGGCTACCGGCGGTATCATAACCACGGGCTCCAAATCTGGTAAAGAAGTAGAGTGCTTTATGGAATGGGATTATTCACAGACCCAGACGCAGTACGGCTTCTATATGGAAGATAAGACTATCAGCGGTGCCCCCGACGCTCTCGACAAAGAGGGTACTTACAGATTCGGCGCAATCGTTACTCCCGTTGCAAAGTGGGACGTTGACGGCGACGGCAACCATACCGACGTTATGAGATTCAGCGAGAGCTGGCGTTCGACCAAGACCGGCGGTCTTGCGGCAAACGGCGCAATTGCAAGTAATCCTGATAAACTCAAGGCAACTCTTCAGTTCATCGACTATCTCTATTCAAGCGACGGTCAGATAGTTTCCACGTTCGGTCCTAAGGGCGACGCGGAAGGTAAGGGCGGCTTCTGGTACGGTAAGGAAGCTACTCAGGAAGAAATCAACGCAGGCAACTACTTCATCTACAAGGGTGTTAAATATTCCGGTTATGACTATAAGGGTAAGATTACTCCCAAGATTACTACCGACGTTTACGATTCGTTCCGCGGTAAGAGTGTAAACAATTGGAAAGTTTCCGACAACAGCAACGTAACCAAGGCTGCATTGAGCTTCACGAACTATGCGCGTTATCTCGTGGGTTCCACCCTTCCCGTAGGCGTTAAGGACCAGTCGTTTGAAAACCAGCTCACCTCTAAGATGGGTGAAGCGGGCGCAACCAAAGTTTCAACGGGTCTTGCACTCGGCACCATAAAGGGTATGTCCCTCGACATCGACGAGAACAACTGGTGGTACACCTGCGTTCCTTCGGGCTTGCCTATTTCCGACGAGGACAACACCGACTATCTCAAGACGTCGTTTATGACTAACTATAAGCATCTCTACGGCGATACTAAGAACTCATACAGCATTATGGCTTGGATAATCCTTTACGGAACAGATTCAACTTACAGCTGTAACAAGGTTGAAGTTGCGTATACTTCCACTGCAGACCTTCTTACGAAGCAAATAGATAAAGATAAAGATGCTCCTACGGTTAAGGAACTTACCGAAAGCAGAGAATATGCTTACGGCAATGCTTGGGATTTGGCAAAAGATTACTGGAACTATATTAAGTCAACTATAAACAACGACTAATTAACTCGTTCATGCGCCCCGTCTCGGGGCGGGGCGCATGATAATTTTTCGGGGGATAATCAATGAAGACTCAAATGAGATTTCAAAAATATCTGTGCCTTGCGCTTTTGATACTCGGCGCGGTAGCAACGCTCTTTGCGTTTTTCTACCTGTCGGGCGCAATGTCAGAGTTGGGGCTTACTTTAAATAATACCTCAGGTAAGTCTCGTTTTAAGGCGTCGAGTGGCAAATACGACGCTACGCTGTACAACGACATACAGGGCTTCAACACAATGCTTATGTATTTCGGTATAGTTATGATTTTGCTTGCCGTGCTTTTATACATAACCGCCTGCAATAAAAGAAGAAATTATTATATCTCAAACTATGTTGCAATTGGCGTGTGCGCAGGCGGCGATATCGCTTTATCTCTTACCGCTTTCATTATGAACGCACTTTGGAGAGCAAACTTTCTCAACGTAGATTTCGTTGCTTGGAAAGAGTATTGGGACGGTCGTCCCGGTAATGTAGTAAAGCATTACAGTGACAGCACGTTAATGTTCGACTTGGGATTTGTTGTATATTTACTCGTATTCCTTGCGGCTGTCGCACTTATATTAAATTTAATTTGGAAAATAATGCTGATGCGTGGCGAGAAAAAACTTCTTGCCGCAGGCAATCAGGTCGCGGGAGGTGAAGCGGTATGAAGCAGGCTAAAAACCCCGTAATACAAAACGATATTCAGCGCTATAAAAAGAATAAGCTTGGCGCAACCCTTGCTCTTTTGGGGCTTGTGTGCGGCTGCCTGTATTTCCTTGTTTTATATGCGCAGGTTAAAAACGGTAATTATTATTATAACTGGTCGATTGCTTTCGACGTAGTTTATAATTTGTTCTTCCTGTTGTTCGTGTTCCTTTTCTCCGAGCAGGTAAAGAACTATAATTCCAAGCTCTTTCCCATGCAAGTGATAGTAGGTGCTTTGCAGGTGGCAAGAATATTCTGGTTGCCCCTCGGCGGACTTACCGCAGAGGCGATTAACTGGGGTACTTTCCTTGCTATGACTATATTCCTTGCGGCTTCGGGCGCACTTATAATAGCTTCCGGCGTTATCGGTTTTATTCGCAGCAACAGCGTTAAAGCATTCAACAAAAAGCTTGAAAACGGCGAAGTTGACCTTGAAGCAGAGCTTAAAAAAGAAGACAATTTAGCGGGAGGTGCACAGAATGCCTAACGTGAGTTTACAGCATATCGACAAAATCTATGACGGCGGTGTTCAGGCGGTTTACGATTTTAACCTCGAAGTAGCCGACGGTGAGTTCATAGTTTTGGTCGGACCTTCCGGTTGCGGAAAGTCAACAACGCTAAGAATGGTTGCGGGACTTGAAGATATTTCCGCAGGTCAGCTCATTATCGACGGTAAAGACTGTACAAGACTTCCGCCCAAAGACAGAGATATAGCAATGGTTTTCCAGAACTACGCTCTGTACGGACATATGACTATTTACGAGAACATGGCGTTTTCGCTTACGCTCCGTAAAGAAAACAAAGAAGTAATCCATAGAAAGGTTATGGCGGCGGCTGAGATTTTGGACCTCAAAACCCAGCTCAACAAAAAGCCCAAACAGCTCTCCGGCGGTCAGCGCCAGCGTGTTGCAATGGGTCGTGCAATCGTCCGTAACCCCAAAGTTTTCCTCTTTGACGAACCTCTTTCCAACCTCGATGCAAAGCTTCGCGGCTCGATGAGAAGAGAGATAATGCTTTTACATAAAAAGCTCGGCGCAACGATGATGTACGTAACTCACGACCAGACCGAAGCGTTGACTTTGGCTGACAGAATCGTATGTATGTCAATGGGGCACGTACAGCAGATAGGTAATCCCATCGACCTGTACGAAAAACCCGCAAATACCTTCGTTGCAACCTTTATAGGACTTCCTCCTATGAATATGTTTGAGGGTAAAATCGAAAAGGGCCACTTCGTGTGCGAGCTTTTCAATTATCCCTTAAATGCTAAACAGAAGGAAATTTTAAAGGATTACGAGGATAAGTCGGTTATACTCGGCGTCCGTCCCGAAAATATTTTGCGCGACGGCCCTGTTAAGCTTAACGTAACTAACAACGAAAACCTTGGAATGAACACGCTTGTTCACGGCAAAATAGGAAACAAAATCGTGGTCGGCAAGTTTGCCGAGTGGTGCAATTATAAGGAGGGCGACGTAATCAATATCGGCTTCGACCCCGAGATGACGCACTTCTTCGAACTGCCCCAAGGCGATACGCCGGGCAAGGCTATAAGGTAAGGAGGGAAAAACTATGGCAGAAAATGAAAAAGTATTGGAAACCGAAGAAACTCCCGCCCCTGCACCTGTAGTTGAAGAAGCCGCACCCGCACAAGTAGAAGAACCGGTTTCTACTCCCGTAAATCAGGAACCTAAGAAGTCGGGCTTTAAAGCAAAGGCTAAGGAATGGCTGCGTAAAAAGGTTGTTGCTTTGAAGCGCGCTCCGCATAACATTCCGCTTGTATTCCTTGCAATCGTTACCATTTACTATTTGCTTGTGCTGTTTAACGTATCTCAGGCAATTAACAGCTCGGCGGCAAACGTCCACGTTAAAGCAACGGGTATCTGCGTATTCGTAACTACGCTTTTGTCGCTCTTGGTTTTGGTAAGCTTTTTAAACGCTTTCCCCAAGCGCAAAAAACCCAATATTTTCTTTATCGTATTGGTATTCGTTATGATTGCGGCAATGATAGCTTGCGACGTTGTTTACTACGTTCAGATGAACACCTGTCTTGCAAATATCACGGCAGGCACGTCGATGTATCAGTCAATTGAAAGCGTTCAGCCCTATGTGCTTGTTCACATCGTGCTTTTGGGCGTAAGCGCAATCGTATTCGCATTGCTTCCCGTATACGCTAAACTCATCAACAAAATCAATACCAAGGTTGAGCTTGAATCGGCGACCGAGAATATGCACGGCGAAATCGATATCGAGGAAGACTGATTTTCAATTTGAGTTTACAGCTAATAACCGGCAAAAGTTATTTTGTCGGTTATTTTCCTAAAAGGTCCCTATGGCTAAAAAGAAGAAAAATTTTAAAGAAACGACTATCGAAAACTTTTACGATTTAAAAGTCGATAAAATGGACGAGCTGGTTGCCGCTTTAAAGGGCGAAGCCCCTCCCGATGACAACGATTTATCTATGTACATTTCCGATTGTACGGGTGTGGACGACAAGAATGCTTACACCCGCGGCGGCAGAAAAAAAGAGTTCGACCCGTACAAGGTTGACTTTTTGGGGCGAATTCCCACATGGATTAAAGCAATTTTCGTCAAGTGGTGGTTTGCCGGTGCGGTGTGCTATTTTGTAATGTTCGGCTTACAGAATTTTATAGGCGACCCGCTCGATTTGATAGTTTTTACAGGCATCATCTTGGGGGTTGTAACCGAGCTTTTAGTCAATCCGCTTTTCAGATATATGGAGCGCGACAATCGCGAGTACGACCCTTACATGATGTTCCCCTTTCCGTTTAAAGCGTACTGGACGTTTTTTACAAACGTTTTATATTACATCGTTATTGCGGCGTGCGTAAACGGAATGTATCTGGGTTTAAATATTTTGATTAATTCCATTAACGGCAGTAACGGCATAACGGGCGTCGAGCCGCTTCTGTTTGGCACGTTCTGCCTTATTGCGGATATGGCTTTTATTGGAATTAAGGATTTAGTAGTGTACCTTGTAAAGCGCAATAAAAAGGAGAAGACTGCAGATGTTTAAAATGCTTTTCGTTTCCGCAGTGTCTGCGTGCTTCGAATTTAACAATAAAAACCCTTATTATAATTTGCAGCCGTACAAAGTATTTTTAAACGGTAAACCCGTAGGCGGCGAAAGGAATGAAAACGTCTTTTCCGTATTCAACCTCGAACCCGATACGGAGTACTCTGTAACAACTTCCTTAGGCGACTGCAAAGTAACCTTTACAACCAAGAGTGAAGCGGCGGTTATCGACGTAAAGGCGCTCGGTGCAAAGGCGGACGGCGTTTCAGACGACACATACTTTGTACAAATGGCAATAGACAAATGTCCCGCAGGCGGCAGGATTGTTTTCAGCGACGGAGTTTATTTTATCCGTCCTATAATTCTTAAAAGCGATATTATCATAGAGCTTAAAAAGGACGCCTGCATTTTGGGCGAGGCACGCGAGGAGTGCTATCCGTACATACCTGCCCGCACCTATATAGACGGCAAGGAGGAGATACTTGCAAGCTGGGAGGGCGAGCCTCACGACTGTCACCAATCTTTTATTTCCGCATATAAGCAGAAAAACATACAGGTAGTCGGCGAGGGTACTATCAACGGCAACGCAGATAAATCCACCTGGTGGGATACACCCAAGGGCAGAGAGGTTGCGCGTCCCCGCCTTGTATTTTTAAACAAGTGTAAAGACGTGGTTTTCCATGGCGTTACCTGCAAAAACTCCGCAGGCTGGAATTTGCATCCCTTCTTTTCCCAAAATCTTGCTTTTTACGACCTGCGCTTGCAAAACCCTTACGATGCACCCAATACCGACGGGCTTGACCCCGAAAGCTGCGACAAGGTTGACATAATCGGCTGTGCTTTCAGCGTAGGCGACGATTGTTGCGCGATAAAGTCAGGCAAGCTGTATATGGGCAAGACATATAAAACCCCCGCGTCAAATCATACGCTCCGCAACAACCTGTTCGAAAACGGACACGGCGCAATAGTTTTGGGTAGCGAAATGAGCGGAGGCGTTAAAAACCTTTCCGTCAGTCAGTGCCTTTTCAGACACACCGACAGGGGCTTGCGCATTAAGACACGCCGCGGCAGAGGCAAGGACGGCGTTATAGACGGCGTTACGTTTGAAAATATCAAAATGGAAAACGTCATAACTCCGCTAGTAATAAATGCGTACTATTATTGCGACCCGGACGGTTTCAGCGAATACGTCTGGTCGAGAGATAAGAATATTCCCGTAGACGACGGTACGCCGCGCATGGGCAGCTTTAAGTTCAAGGATATAGAGTGCGTCGACTGCGAGTGCATGGCGGGCTACTTCGACGGACTTACGGAGCTTCCCATAAAGAAGGTCGAGCTTGAAAACGTTTCTTTCTCCTTTAAAGAAGACGCTAAATCTTACGAGCCTGCAATGCTTTCAAACGTGAAAGAATACTGCAAGGGCGGCTTATACGTCGATAATGTGGAAACCCTCGTATTAAAAAACGTGAGCTTTTCGGGCGTGGTCGGTGAAAAGATTATAAAGAAAAACTGCACTAATATAATTGAAAAATAAGAGGTAAAGTATGGATTATTCCGTAATTGACAGATACATAGACCGTCTTATCGACGACTCCACACCGCAGGCCCCGATATGGAATATCGAGAACATCAAGCACGGCAAAGAGCCGGGTTGGAACTATATAGACGGCTGTATGATGACTTCGCTGTACACCTTCTACAAGCTGACGGGGAATAAAAAGTATCTTGACTTTATCGACGGCTTTGTAGACTGGTACGTTTCCGAGGACGGCAGTATCCGCGGTTTCGAGCTTGAAACGTACAATGTTGACAATATAAACGAGGGCAGGGTGCTCTTCGATTTATACCGCGAGACGGGCAAAGAAAAGTATAAAAGGGCAATTGAGCTTTTAAACAAACAGCTTGAAAGTCAGCCCAGAACGCCCCTCGGAAACTTCTGGCACAAGAAAATTTATCCCCAGCAGGTTTGGCTTGACGGTTTGTATATGGCGCAGGTATTCTATACCCGCTATGAAGCCGAGTTCAACGGCGGCAAAAACTACGCCGATATAGTAAAGCAGTTTAAAGCCGTGTACGACAACATGTACGACAAGCAAAAGAAGCTTTACTATCACGGCTGGGACTATTCCCAAAAAGCCTTTTGGAGCGACCCCGTAACGGGACTTTCAAAAAGCTTCTGGCTGCGTTCGGTCGGCTGGTATACGGTAGGGCTTGTCGATGCGATAAGTTATTTTGTCGGTGCGGACGAACTCAAAGCCGAGCTTATAAAAATTTTCAAAGACACTATCGAAGGGCTTGAACGCTATATCGATAAGGATAAAAAAATGTTCTGGCAGGTCGTAGACCAGGGCGGCAGAGAGGGGAATTATCTTGAAACCTCAGGCAGTGCTATGATTGCGTACGCTATGATGAAGGGCGCGCGCCTCGGCTTTGTTGATAAGAAGTTTGCAAAAATCGGCGAAGACGTATTCAACGGCATCTGCAAAG
>JAIDRY010000175.1 GCA_029061465.1 Clostridia bacterium | reverse complement strand
GTAACCTTCCGGTAACCAGATAAAGGCAATATTAAATTCTCCGGGGACTTTGTAGTTAAGTGTAGTGGTGCCGTAGTCGTTTAATATTCCCATATTTTGCGAATCGTAATTTGGTATAACGTTGTTTCCGTCGTCGTCCGTGAGCTTAACGCGCACGGGTCTGCGCGAGTTACCCGTATCGCTTGCCTTAACGGGGGTGCCGTCGGGATAAAGTACGGTTATCGTATAGCCGTCTTTTGCGGGGTCCTCAGGTTCAATTGCTTCGGGATTGCACGCCGCCGCAAATACGCCCGTTATAATTAAGCAAACGGTTACTATTGCAAGCGTAAATTTCTTTAATATTTTCGTCATAATTATCTCCGTAATTTTATTTTTTACCCGCGCTTGTGGCGCGGGTAACTTTTATTGCTGTTTTCCTTTTGCATACAATATTGTGTCGGGTTCAGGTTTAGTCGCGTCTGCAAAGTCGTAATACCAGCAAGCGGTAAGCCATTCGTTTTTGTTGTCAAATCCGACGTTGTTTGCGTAGAAGAGTATGAGTATCGCACGCAAGGTGTCGTCAACTTCCACAAGTCCGTAAAGCTCGTCTGTAACTTTCTTATCTTTAATCGACTTGTCGTAGTAAGCTTTCATTGTTTCGGTGTAATCCTTCTTTTCAAAGGTTTCGCCGTAAACCGAAGTAATTTCCGCGTTGGTAAAGTCGAACGGCTTTTTATTAGGGAACGGTGCAGTTCCAATCTTGCCTATTAGATTGCCAATCGAATATCTATTGAACATTCTCGAAAGGTCGGTAAAATCGCAATATATCGGCTTTTTGAGTATAGTGTCAACGTAAATCCCGTCTGAGTTCTTTTCTATTTGAGTATAAATCGGTCGAATGTAAACGTTGCCTTCTCCCGGAACAAGTGTGCCGGCGGTTGCGGAAGTGAGGTATTCGTAGTGTTCGGTATCAAGATAATCAATTCTGAACTTCAAGTCGCTTAAATTCTCGACAACGCTGAATGCAACTAAAACGTAGTAGGGATGTCCTGCTTCAAGATAGTGAATCATTTTAAAGTTTACGTTTTCAAAGTCAAAACCCTCGGCTTGGTTTCTGAGATAGTAGTCGCTGCCGCAAGAATTGATTGCATTAGCTTGAAGGTACGACGTGTATTCGTCCTCGAATCCGTCGCCGTCAAAAAGCCAAGCGTCTTTGCCGAGAACCTCGACTTTACCGTTTTTGTCGATTCTGTTTACTCCGCTTATCTCGTATACGCCGGATTTGTCGGGAACGAATTCAAACATCTGTCCGCGCGGCACTAAAACCCTGTCAAACGTTACGGTATTTATTTTATCACTGTCGTTCGGCAAGTCCGTCGTTTCTATTGCTTTATGCGCGGTGAAAGGAGCAAGGCCTTCAATAGTATTGCCGTAGCTGTCGCCCTTGCCGTAATGCACATAGAATACGCAAAATTCCTGCCAGCCGTTTTCGGGCGACCAGAACTCCTCATGCCCAATTTCTTTTCCGATTACGTCGAGATAAATATTAGTAAGCATATCCTTTATGTCTTCATTTACGGGTATAAGGCCTTTCAGTGAAGCGTTTCCGGCAAAGTCGCCGTAAGAGGTAAGTTTATTTCTGTAATCTATTCCGTTAAATACGTAATTGGATTTTGCAAGGTATTCTGTATAAATAGTGGCGGTGTGCTCGGGGTCGGTGAAGAACGGAACTGCGTCAAGCATATCCATATACATTATAGGTGCGTCGCCCTGGCTGCTGTCTCTGCCCTGAACGTGGTAGAAGCCGTCGTTGCCCAGCTCTACGGTTTCATAATGTGCAATTCCGCCTGTTTCCGTAATTCCTCGCGCCGCATAGTAAGGTATGTCCATAGGTTCGGAATTTGCTAAAAATTCTTGTGCATCTACGAAGCGAAGATTTTTAATTTTTACGGTGTCTGCAAGATTTCCTATATTTGAATCACTTGACGTTTTGTAATATGCAAATGCAATATCGTGTTCGCCGCTTTCAAGAGGAACATATGCGTATCCCGTGCGCCAGTCTTTGTCGCCGGTTTCTTCAAAAGTCTGTGTTCCCATTCCGCCGTTCGGGTCTACTGCAATGTAGAAGTAGTCGTAGTCGTAAAGTCCCGAAATTTTGTAGTCGAATGCAAGCACCTTGCCCTGCGGGATATTTACTCTTACATAAAGCAACGCGCGGGTTAAATAGTGTCCCTTGTTGGAGGTTACGATAGATTCACCGTCGTCGTCAAGCTTCCACGGCCAAACGGTTTCGTCTGTCGCGCCGGAGAATGTTACGGGAACTCCTGTATTGTTTATTCTGTCCATACCGTCGGGTGAGAAGAATTCGTCGTAGTCCGCCGGTTTATCAGGAATGAAAGAAGTGTTGGGGTCCTCAGGCAAAGGACTCGGCGAATAATCCTCGGCAATATATTTGCTTAACCAAGCGCGCCAGAAATCAGGGTCGCTTTCACCGCCTTGGATTCTTTCACAAACAACGCCGTATCTGTCAATCATAACAGAGGTGGGGAAAGCAGTAATAGCCGGAGTAAACTTATTGGTGAGGTTCACAGTATCAAATGCCATAGGATAGGTGGCTTTGTAACCAGCTACGAAACCCGCAACCACGTCGTCGCTATCTCTCGGGTCGTTCGTAAGACCGATTATGGCGACGTCGTTTTTCATTTCTTCGTAAACTTTTGCCATTGCGGGAATTTCCTTGTTGCAGGGGTCGCAGTTTGTAAAGAAGAAGTTAATAACAACGGCTTTCTTTCCCTCAAACAGTTCGGAAAGAGTTACCTTTTTCGGAGTCATCGTTAATGCTGTTTCGTCGTAGGTATAAGCACGCTGGATTTCAAAATCGTACATTATTTCGCCGGGCTTGTAAAATTTATCGTTGGGTATAGTTTCGCCCGTTATAATGCCGGATTCTACTGCAATAGTAATA
>JAIDRY010000174.1 GCA_029061465.1 Clostridia bacterium | reverse complement strand
GGATAGCCCAGCCCTACCAAATCGTAATCGTTCGGGTTTGGCGCATATCCGCTCTTTTTTGAAATGCGGTAAATATCAACGCTGTTTTCTCCGAGCGCTTCAAGATATTGCTTGTACAGCTCCGCTACTTTCAGCGTATTGCCCGTTCCCGAAAATACGTAAAGAATTACTTTCATTTTTTTATAATAAAGTCCTCTTCGTGGTCGAATACGGGGAAGACGTCGTCAACCTCCGTGTCGTCGTGAGAATCGAAGTATACCTGTCCGTAGAAGGGTATATCTGCAATAGCGCCGTATTTCCAGGGCTTGGGCTCGCAGCAGTGCGGGCACCAGTAGCCGCCCTTTAAAACGGTGAAGGGTGTAAGCGTAAATTCGTGCCCGTCGCGGCACTTCCACAAAAGCTTGTTGTGTAACTCGCCGCCGTATTCCTTGGCAAGGCACTTGCCGCCGCGGAACTTAGCCGCACTCTTCAAATCCTCCAAAGTAATCTCGTTTAAAGGCTTACTGTCGTCGTAACCGTGGTCAAGCGCGTAGTTTTTTGCGTTAGCAATATCTTTTAACGCCTTGTAATCGACTTCGCTTCCGTCGGGGAGCTTATTTTCACAGAGCAGGGGATAGTCGTCCCACTTGTCGGGTATCTTCCTGTATTCCGTTTCCCCGCCGAAAAAGGCTTTAACTCTGCCGCTTTTGCCCTTGTTCACCCAGAATTTGGGCGCGTTGGTGTTCTTTAAAAGGGGCTTTATTACCATTGCGGCAACGAGGGGTGCGGGTAACAGCTTACCCGCCTTGTAGTACGCGTATTTCTTATTCATTCTCGCCCAGAAGTCCGCGTTGGTTTCGTTTCTGAATTCAAGCTTTTCTTCTAAGTCGTCGCTGTCCATAAACCAGCCGCCGTGGAAGTTTCGGGTTATGTTGTAGTTGGGTTTAAAAAATTTCTTAGCGCCGCCGCCCATAATACCGAACGCTTCTTCAAACGTTTCAAAGCCGGTAATGCGGCACTCAGCGCCGCCGCCGATATTGTAAATCCTGTTCCAGAAATTATCAAGCTGTCCGTCGGTATCCTTTTCAACAAGCTTTCTGCAAAGAATTCCGCTGTCTGCGTCCGTTACCCATTCCAGCGCGCCGTTGTAAGTGGTGTGGAACATCAACCCGTCTTTAAGGTTGTTTTTGAACATATACTTGTGCAAAACCGCCGTCTGACGGAGGGATACAAACTTTTTAAGTCCGCTTTCCAAAACGTACTTTTCGGCTTTGAGCTTGTGCATCGAATACACGTCGTAATCGCTTGAAATAATCGGGTCGCCCACGCGTATCCACAAATGGGGGTAGGCGCGGTGTCCGTACATAGCAACGGTGGCTATGTGAACTAAACCTATGTCGTCCGCACGGCCGCTTGCCGCAATCGCGTCAACTATATTTTTAGTGCCGACAAAGTTGCTCTGATACGTGCCCGTAGGGTTATGGTCGGACTTAGGAGGTATCAACGAAGCACAGTTAATTACGTAGTCCGCACCGTCTATAAGGTGTGCACAGTCGTCGTAGCGTGAAATATCGCCCTTAAACGCGTAAACCCTGTCGCGGTACTTTTTCAAAGTGTTTTTTACAAATGAAGGGATTTTCTTTTCCTTGTCGAAAAGAATAGCTCTTATATTAAATTGCTTGTCCGATTGAAGCAGGCTTAAAAGTACTTCTCCGCCCATTGCTCCGGTGGTACCTGTAAGTGCAATAGTTTTACTCATTAGTCTGTCCTTATAATTTATTACAACTCGTCGTCAAAGTGGTCCTTATAGCCTTCGCCGTAAATCTCCTTTGCAGAGGATACTATGGTGAAAGCCGTGGGGTCTACTTCACGGACGATGTCTCGTAATTTGGGGTATAAAAAGTTTTTTATGGCGCACATAATTATGCGTCTCTGCTCGCCTGTGTAAGCGCCCTCGCCGTCGATAAAGGTGGCGCCCACTTCAAGCTCTTTCAATATCTTATCGCACATAGCCTGTGCTTTATCCGCCGTGGTAATTATGTAAATAAGCTTTGCCGAGTTTCCGCCGTAAAGCACCCAGTCAAACATAAGCGTAAATATTACGATTGAAAGAAAGGTGTAGCACATCAGCTCGAAATCCTTAAATACTATTCCCGAAATGAGGACGATTATAAGGTCAATCGTCATAGAAATCAAGCCCGTTTTCACGTACCTGAATTTCTTTCTCAGCATTTTAACGAGGATATCCGTGCCGCCCGTGGAGCTTCCCATTCTGAAAATAAGTCCCAGCCCCGCGCCGAACAGCGCGCCGCCCGCAAGGGTGGAAATTAGAATGCTTGTATTAAGAGACGGAATTAAGTCTGCTAAAATCTCGTTCCACAGCCATATCAAAAGTGAAGAAACTACAGTGGAGTAGACCGTGGAAACAATAAATTTTCTGCCTATGAATATAAAGCCTAAGATAAACAGCGGCATGTTTAAAATTATAATTATAATACCCGTATCAAGTGTAAAGCCGCCTGAAAGCTCGCGTATAACGTGGTTGATAATAATGGCTATACCCGTAACACCGCCGGAGGCAAGCCTGCTTGCGTCGAGGAAGAGTGAGACTCCTATGGAATAAATCAGACAGCCCAAAGTGATTACGCCGTAATTTTTTAAAAAATTAAGCGCAGCTTTTTTGTCGATTTTTTCCTTTAATTTCATAAAAAAGCCTCCGATTAGTATACACCGATTATATTATAT
>JAIDRY010000173.1 GCA_029061465.1 Clostridia bacterium | reverse complement strand
TGTTCAAATAGTCTTGGTTTTCTTCCGCATAGAATACGGGGATGCCGTAATTGGGGTCGGTATATCTTACGTAGGAGTGGGGAGTGTATAAACTGCCGACGTTTTTTGCGTTGTTTATTCTCGTCTGAACGTAGTCGTTTAGCCAAATAATCGATTCGTCGTCGATTATGTTGCACATAAGCCAACGCATTTCTTCAACTTCCATGTTTCCGAACATAGTCATTGTCTCGGACTTCCAGCTTCCGTCGGCATTTCTGAGCGCAACGAATCTTTCGGTCTGGTACATATATTTGAAGATTGCGTATCTTCTGTAAGGGTCGGACGCGTTTTGAGGTTTAGACCCCTGCAAGTAAGAGCCGATTGGACCGTCGTGCGTTAAAGCAACCGAGAACATCATAGTTCTGCACAGCTCACCAAAGGTCCTGTCGGGGGTAATGGTATTGTTCTTTAATTTGTCCTTGACGGTTAAATCCTTTTTATAGCGTTTATATAAGCCGGACAAAACTGTTAAGGAGTTGAAGTAGTTGCCCTTGAAAGGCGTGCCGCCCATCATAAACTCACGCAAGCTGGCTAAATCATAAAACAACCAGTTCCACATTGCTTTATTGTCTTCGCTTTCGACAAGGAATCTCTTTAATGCGTACTGACCTACTCTGCTTATCAATTCCCTCTGCAAGACAAGCAGTTCCAAAGTCGGGTCGGCAATGTCTTTTCCCTTAGTCACTTCTTCTTTGATTTTAGAGTCCAACACCGAAATCGGGGGAACTTCCTCGCCCTCATCTAAAGAAGTCGTTAATTTAGCGTCTGTCCATAAGACTTGGTCCGCCGCGTCAGAGCCGTTTTTGTTAGCAAACAGTCTTATCCATTTTACTCCGGTTACGTCGTACGTAAAATGTATGAAATTCTGATTATAGCCTACGAATTGCGACCCCGCCTCATTCGTCGTCACAGGCGTTTTACCCTCAGGATCCGTAGTCCAGTTTTTCCCGTCTTGCGAAAAATCAACACGAACAAGTACACCGTTCGATTTAGACGCACCGTTACAAAGTCCCGCATACGCCGAAAAATACTTATACTTGTCGCTAAATTTGCTTATGTCAAACACCACAAGAGAGCTCGCGTGTGCATATACACCGTATTCAAAAGTGTACCATGCGCCTTCAATCTTCGCCTGCACAACTTTGTTGGGTATATTGTCCTTTTGTGACGGCGCCATCCACAACCTGCTATTACCGAGCGAGAATGAGGATTTATCATGTGTTATACGCGACGTATCGGATAAATACAATACTTCACTGTTGTTTGAAGCTTCTGCGGCAAATACTTTCATAATACTTGCACTCATGCCGAAAACTAAAACCAAACATAACAATAAACTTGCCAAAATCAAGATTGTGTGCTTTATTCTTTTCTTCACCATAAATATACTCCTCACAAAAACAGACCAAGTATTAAATTATATACAATATAATATCACAGTGATAACAAAATGTAAATAATTTTTTTCGGCAATTTAGACTTACACCCATATTTCATCAAGCCCAAAAAGAAGCAAGGCAACAGAACTGCTACCTTGCTATATGTTTAAAAGTATAAATTGAAATTTAATCGTGCACCTTACAGCTTAACTTCTCAACCTCTAACTTAAACACAGCAACGGAGTTTAACATTTTATCGTCAAACGACCATTCGCTTTTTTGCGTCGAATGTTTCATAAGCAAAAGCAGTCCGTGTTTCTTTTCGTTGCCATCACAAACCATACTTACCTTGCCTGTACCTATTACGCTTTGAAAACGAGCTGTATATGAGCAGGCTGTTCCATTATTGCCTATTGCATAAATTTCATGCGTAGTATCCATTTCAAACCCAACATACGGGCTTTTCGCAATCAAGTCAATTTTACGCCCTTCTTTTGCACCGTGAAAATAAAATATAAGGCGTTGTCCATTATCTTCGTATCCGAAATTCAGCGGAACAATATAGACTTCACCGTCGTCCTGAAAGCCGATTCTGCAACATTGGCAACTTTCTATAATTTCAATAATAGCTTGCTTATCAATTACTTCTCTATCTGTTCTTCGCATAGTATTCATAATTCGCTTTCCTTGTTTTACGTTAAATTGAAATTTAGTTTCATTTCCTTACTTTTAGTTTGTAGCCGAACGCCAAATTCAACACAGGGCAGTATTTTATTGCAGTACTCGTTATCAGCGTTGCCACAAACGAGCACAAAATTGAAAGGAAAAACACAAATGCAGTATTGCTGTTTGCAAGTGAGAACCAATATTCAAAAGCAACCACCCAAACAAAATGTACGACATAAACGGGGAATGATATCGATGATAGAAACCGTGTTATTTTGTTTGCTTTGCTCATAAAGGAATAGCCCACCGATAGCATAGCCAATACACCGAAAGCCCCCGAAAGAATAGTTAAAATCAAGTTTAACGTCGTAAGGTTGTAATCCGTCCATATAAACAGCCACACGCTTAACGCAGTCAAAATTAGCCAAACGCCGACAAACAGCCATTTAAATCTTGCAAGCTTAGCTATATTGTTTTCTTTATCAAAAACATAAAAACCCAAAAGATACAGCAACAAATAAGTTAAAAGACATTTGCCTGCAACCTGTAACGGGTAAGCGGCGTAAGCAAGTAAAATAAGTAAAATTATCAACCATAACGGCGTTTTTTCGGTGTTTAATTTGGCAATGTGTTTTCCTAAAAGTAAATCAATCAAACACCCAAACAAGCTGACAATAAAAAGGCAAAGTAAAAACCAAAAATGAGCTATTGTAAAGCCACCGTCGTAACCTGAAATATCCGTCCATTTGGTAAAGAAAACGGCATAATGATTAAAAAAACTGCCATCGTAGCCGTAATTGATTTTATCTGCCATATACGAAAGTATCGGGGCAATAAAAAGTGTTCCGAATACGAAAGGCACAAATAATTTTAATATGCGCTCAATAATGAAATGTTTTCTTGACCGTTTTGAAAGAGAAAACCGCGCGCTTATGCCTGCCAATAGAAATAAAATCGGCATAAACCACGGCCATATTGAGCATAAAAAGGAGCTTAAAATTCTATCGGAGCCTAAAATAATATAATTGCCCTCTCCCCAGCTGTTGTATGCCATTGCACAATGAAAAGGAATTAGCAGAAGTATACAAAGCCATCTCAAATTGTCTATATAATGTTTCCTCTCCATATAATCATTATCCGCTAAATTGCTGTTTATCGTAATTTTATTATAGCAAAACCATAATAAAAAAGCAAGGACTGCATAATTG